>DESS01000337.1 GCA_002361335.1 Richelia sp. UBA3308 | reverse complement strand
ATTGATGAATCAAGGGGCTTGAGATAAGGAAAACATTTTTCCTCTCCACGGATGAATCCGGGGGCTTGTATCCAGTCTATTTTTTGGTCATCACTTTAATAATTTTATTCCTAAATTATCAAATACTTCTGAACAAGCTCGTGACATTATTTATCAAACATTATTAAATATATTAATACATGAAGAAATTCCACAACGTCCTGGTCGTTATGAGCCGAGAGTAAGAAAGCGCCGTCCAAAAAGCTATCCTTTAATGCAAAAAACAAGGCGACAGTATCATGTTGATGTAAAATTTGCGTAATTTTATCGCTGATGATTCAAAAAAATAATCATACATAAGCACCTCAAATACTAAATATAATTCGCGAATTTATTTCGCGAATTAGCTCCCCTTATCTCCTCCTTACTTTATTCTACCATCCCAAATTTTTTGAAATCCTTATATTCACTGAGTTTCAGCTTATCTTAGTGCCATTCGTGCCATTCATACCTGTACACTTAGCATTACCCAGTACATTTTGGATATAAATGTGTCTAATTTTCTTGATATTTTTGTTCGCTTTAAAACTTCCGCCTAATTTGATAAAAGATTCTATGAATGATGAAGTCGCAATATTTAGTGGATTTTTATTGGTAAATATGACCAATTTTATACAAGCATTAGCATTTACGAAATCTTACAAAACCTGAATTACATCTTTCTATTCTGTTTTGTAAATTGCGGTTATTGTTGCTTAATGCCGAGATTTGCTTTTCTAGACTTTGGTTTTTATTCTGCATATCGCTATTTTCTTTTTTTAATGTATCAACCTCCTTAGTAAGTTGTTGAATTTGATTCCTAACATCTTTATATTTAGAAAGTTCTTTATTCTCAGTCGTCAATATCAAGTTTTGACTGCGAAAGTCGGCTAATTGCTTTTGGGCACTCAGTTCTTTATGTAAGTATTGAACACCAAACCAGCTAAGAAATCCAACCCCTATTATTGCTCCAGTAACGGCAACTGGTTTGTAGCTTTTACTAACAGTTATTCTTAGCTCTCTAACCAATTCGCTCATCTTTAAATCAACCTGCTTTAAAAATTTGTCCCTATTCTTCTTATTTTCTAACTCTCTATTAGATTTTTCTATGTCTTTGTTAAATGTTGCTCTCGCATCTGCCTTTACAATTTCACCAATACCTTTAGGTTCGATATTCGTACCAGTTGATATCACACAACAAGCTTTTACAAACAATTGCATATAATTAGAAATTGCATAATTATCTGCACCTTGCCTAATTCCGTTTGTTACAGTATTTAAATCATTAATGATATCAACAAATTCTTGCTTACGTGCATACTTTGTCAAGCCATACGAGTTGCTATTTATACTAGCTTCACCATCAAAATAAGTACCGCAGCTTTTTGCTATTGAAATTAAAGAAGCATTCAAGTAAGGTATTGGTATGCCTTCAATGTACATATAAAGGTAGCATTAGCTAATAAATTTACCAGCAATTATAATACATTAATTAATCGATGTTGATTAATTAATTTATCTTTATTTACATATTTTATTGGCTACTTATTATTATTTTTTTTGTATAAAATAATTTGTGTAATATTCACAGCGTATATAAGAAATTTATCTCTACGGTATGGATAACTCGGAAGTACTTCCAGCATTAAATGAAGCTTGGTGTGAAGCAATTCTCTCCACAGAACTTACTCCAGAAGAGCGCTCCGATGTACAAATTAATTTGGAAACTTGGCAAGACGAGTGGAATGCAGATTTGAGTTTGGCGATCGCGAAGCGCATGCCGAAGGCTTATCGCCACGCTGCAACAGGGTTGGGATTACCCACCATTACTACAAATATTTGATGGTAATATTACTGAAGGCGGTATCTGGAAAGACCAGGATATTCCTGACTATGCCAATGATTTAGCCTTGATTCGCCTGAAAATCCTTGAACGTCAAAAACGTTATCAAGAATACCTGTATTTAGCCAGCTCGGAAGGACAAACTAAGCAATATTTAACTATGTTAGGGCGTTTGGGACGAGTTGAACAAGCTGTTACAACTGCTCAATCCCGAATGTCAACAATGGAAGAAGCCTTTGCTCTGGCTCAAACTTTACAGAGCCAAGGTGCATTACAACAAGCGGGGCTAAATACCGCACTATAGACCGGAGAGTAATGCCCAGTAAGGGTTTTAATCACTTGCCCCCGCAAATTCCACAATTTCACGGTCAATTCCCAACCAGCAGTAGCAATAGTCTTACCGTCGGGGCTAAATGCTACCCTACTGACCTCAGAACTATGCCCAGTAAGAGTTTTAATCTTCAAGGGGTGACAAGCACCCCTTGAAGTGATGGGGAAAAAAGTGGATTATTTTGAATCTATAATGCTTTTAGTATTAGTTTTTTTTTTACAATGTTTGGTAATTTTCTATTTTCTTACTTTTTTTGGAAAATGTGGAAGTACCATTCGCGAGCAGATTTTCCCTAAACACACAGAGCGGAATGGCACGCAAGTTATCGCCGAAACTCCCGAAGCAGAAAGGGAGCAGAGGAGCCGAGGAGAAGGGGAGAAAAAAGAAACTTGTGCAACATTCCCCATTTACTTACCGTTTACTCACCGTTTACTCACCGAGCGCCCTTTACCCCTCTGTAATTCTTACGGTGCCTACTTTTCAGCGATTACGAGCGTGCCATTCCACACAGAGCGCTTCCTACTAATTTGCACCGTTTACTCACCAAGCGCCTCTCAGCACCTCCTGCATTTGAAGAATCGGTACGCAATAGTCTTAAACAGGATAAGCAATCTCAAGGGTACGGAGGGCGCGAGTAACAACGTCCTCATCCGAAAGACTAGCCAGATCAAGGGCTGGGGTAGCCGCATTGAATGCCATGATGATGGGTACACCAAGGTAGCGGTGAAAGTTGAGCCAGTTATTAAATTGCCCAGGGGGTAAGTCATTCTCTGGCGTAAATATCCAGGTCGGGTCATTATCCCAAAACGCTTCTTTAAATAGCAGATATACCTTGTCAAGCGTTCCAAGGCGGAAAGCATGGTTAATTGAGAATCGTGCAATTAATCAGTTATTCACAACTATATAACCTAGGCAATTGTAACTGCACTTAAGTGAATGTTCTATTAGTGATATTACGGGAATGGAAGAGTGAGTAGCAAGTAGCAATTCACAAGTAAGAACTAAGAAGT
>DESS01000202.1:4868-21514 GCA_002361335.1 Richelia sp. UBA3308 | reverse complement strand
CAAATGCGAGTTGGTGCCGTTGGAGTCCGCTTTCTGCAATTAGGCTTGGGACCTCTACTACCTCTTGTTACTTTAGGTTTTCCTTTGAATAAAGGGATCTGTCAAAATCTACCAACCTTTTTTGCTCCTTTAATTCTGCCTTCTTTGAGTAGGCATCGTACTCGTTGCGTACAAATTTTGAGTAAACGGGCAGCTTCTGTTGTTCCAACCATGATAAGAAACTCCAAGAGAACGCAAACCCAGAGTCTTTAGACCTGGGTTAGTTCGATGTTAAGCACCTAGTGCCCGTTATCTTTGTTTACTAATGCTTCTATAAAAGCCCTAACCTGGTTTTGCCAGTTAGGGATATTTTTTAGTTTTTCTTTAACTTGGGGAGTTAATCTAACCGCAACTTGGGCAGTCAAAGGTTGTTTTCTGTTAGTCGTAAAACCTTCTTTATGCCCTTTAACAAAATGCCCTTTAGAATTTCTCATAAAGATTTGACTATATGGTACCCAATGGTTATACTATTTATAACAGCTATTAAAGAGGTCGGTCAATGGCTAGGGGTAAAACACCTTCGTTCGTAACAGAACTTCCGTTAAAAGTAGATAGCAGACAAGAGAAAGAACTCTTAGGACGCTTTCAAGCTGCGCGACAGTTGTACAATGCTTCCTTAAACGAAGCTTTGGTACGAATGAATTTAGTTAGAAACTCCGATCTATACCACCAAGCAAAAAAGCTGAGGGGAGGCAACAAGAAGGAGCGTCAGGACTTATTTAACAAAGCTAGAGAGCAATACAGGTTTACCGATTATGCTCTCAAAACATTTGCAACTCAAACTGCAAACCGTAGCAAGTGGATGAGTGTTAAACTTGGTGCCCATGAGAAGCAAACAATAGGTACCAGGGCTTTCAAAGCCGTAGAAAGGATTTTATTTGCACAAGCTAAAAAAGTCAGATTTAAAGCAACAACTCGCTTTAAATCAGTACAAGGTCAGTCAAACGCTACTGGAATTAGATTTATCAACAATCAGGTTTTATGGAAAAAATTAAGTATAAATCCAATTATTGATTGGACTAATCCAGTATTAACTCACGGCTTAAATTCACCTGTTAAGTATTGCCGCATTTTATGGCGTAATCTTAACGGTAAAAAGCGCTGGTATGTTCAATTAATTAACGAAGGATTGCCATATCAAAAGCCTCAAAATTACGTTAAGGAAGGAACTATTGGATTAGACCTTAACATTAGTAACGTCGCTTTTGTTGGTGATAATTACGCAGGGTTGTTGCCCTTTGCAGAAAAAGTTCCAACTTATGAACGCGAGATAAAAGCGTTACAACGTAAAATGCAACGTTCTCAAAGGTTGCATAATCCAAGCAATTTTGAGCCTGACTTTGATCGGAAAGTTGGTAATAGGATTGTTAGTAAAAAAGGTAAAGTTAGAACAGGGAAAAAGCAGTGGATAAAAACAAGAAATTACCGTCGGATACAAGCTAAAAAAGCTGAGATAGAGCGTAAAAAAGCTGCTTACGGTAAGTCACAAAATCGTAGGATAGTTAACGAAATTTTACGTCATGGAAACCGAATCAAGACAGAGAATGTAAGTGTTAAAGGCTGGCAGAAGCGATATGGTAAAGCAATTTCTGCTAAGTCACCAGGATTTTTCCAATCAGAACTAGCTCGCAAGGCTGAAAGCGCCGGGGGCAAGTTGATTAAGTTTTCTACCCAAACTACCGCGTTGTCTCAAACTCACTTAGATGGCTCTCGTATCAAAAAGAGCTTATCTGAGAGAGTGCATAGGGACGTTACAGGTATTAAACCTATGCATAGGGACTTGTTTAGCGCTTATTTGGCTAGATGTGTATATGGAGATGTGTTGTCATTGCGGGATGCCCAGTGGGAATATCCAGATACGGAGCCGTATTTGTTAGAGGCATGGCAACGGTACAGAACAAACTGCGAGCAAGTAACCGCCTGTGAAAGCAAGGGTAACCATAGTCCTTCTGAGCAGTTCTCTAACGAGGTGCTAAACCCTAGCCAGATAGCTAACAAGGGCGAAAAGCTAGGGTAAATGCCCGAATCGAGCGGGTTTTAGCGAAGCGGAACCCTGAGTGTGGCTCAATATTCATGGTTCTCGTGATATCCCTACAATCTTGGAAAATGAAACTTAGGAATGGTCGCAACTGAAATATTTTTTTTGTAAGGTGATATTAAAAATCTCTCTCTTGTTAAAGAGAGAGATTTTAATATAAGTCCTATTTTGAGTTTTGTACTAAACCGCTATATTCACCAGATTTAAATAGAATAATCGGAACCAGCCAAGAAATTCTGTTCTACTTCAGTAGCATCAAAAGCTTGGTTATATACCGCAATCAAATCTAAACTTCCCAACCAAGAACGATCGCCACCAAATTCATTACCTAAACCAAAACGATAACTATCATCCCAGTTAGATAAATTTCCACTAATGGTTTCGCTAGAAACTAACTCACCGTCAATATAAAGGAAAGCATCCCCATCTTGTTCGCGGGTGTAAATAACATGAGTGAGTTCTGTATTCAGCAATCCTCCGTCGGAAGAAACTGTAGTTCTCACCCCATTATTACCAGTGGTAGTAGTACGTAAGCGGACATTATAATCATCTCGATCTTGACCTAATGTAAAGTTACGGTTTGAGACGTTACTCGAAAGGGTTGCGATTCGAGCTGGGCCGCTTTGACTTCTGTTTTCAGGAGTGATCCAAGCTTCGATGGTAATTTCACCTGTTGCGGTAATTCCATCAATCAATTTATCTGCTCCTTGATTTGAGGCTATAAGAGTAGAAGAATTAATATTGAGGACACCGTCTCCCCAATTCACTCCCGTTAAATTATCTATCTCTAAGTCTAAGGCTTCCCCTACCCCAGAAACATCGGAAACTGTATCACCGCTACCTTCGTCAAAGGTGTAGAGAGCGAGCAATCCTGACTGTACCCTGGAACTGGGTTCTGCGATCGTTACACTTACTTGCGCTGTATCCGTGACTCCGTTACCGTCATCTATAGAGTAGGTAAAGCTATCTTCTCCAGTAAAGTTAGTTTCGGGTGTGTAGATAATCTCATTTTCGACAATTTGTGTAGTTCCATTATTTCCGGGGGTGACTGAGGCAATAGTCAAATTATCCCCATCTACATCGCGATCGTTTTCTAAGACATTTATGCTAACTTGTGTACCTTGATTGGTAGTAGCGATATCATTTTCAGCGGTGGGTAAATCATTCACTTCTTCAACAGTTACGCTAACTGTAGCGGTGCCAGTTCCCCCATTACCATCGCTAATTTCGTAAATGAAGCTATCTACTCCATTAAAGTTAGGTTCGGGAGTATAGACAATTTCATTATCTATAATTGCCGTAGTTCCATTACTTCCGGGGGTAACTGAAGTAATAGTTAAATTATCCCCATCTGTATCGCTATCGTTTGCTAAAACATTTATGCTTACCCCTGTATCTTCATTGGTAGTAGCGGTGTCATTGGTAATTACAGGAATATTATTAAACTCGGTGACAGTGAGGTTAACTGTAGCAATGTCCGTTCCCCCATTACCATCGTCTACTTGGTAGGTAAAGCTATCTACTCCGGTGAAATTTGAGTTGGGAGTGTAAAAAAGATTGTTTTGATTGATGTTGAGAGTACCATTAGTGGGTAAAGTATCAATACTAATTGCCAGGGTATCTCCATTGCGATCGCTGTCGTTTGCTAAAACGTCGAGGAAGTTATTACTAGTATTTTCACTAACTAAAAAAGTATCATCTTCTGCATCCGGGGGAAGGGGAGATAGAGAACCGTCGGAACCCGCAAAGAAATTTTGTTCTACTTCTGTAGCGTCAAAAGCTTGATTGTATACTGCAAGCAGATCTAAGCTTCCTAACCAAGGACGACTACCATTAAATTCATTACCTAAACCAAAACGATAATTATCATTCCAGTTTGATAAATTCCCACCGATGGTTTCGCTAGCCACTAACTGATTATCAATATAGAGGAAAGCATCTCCATCTTGTTCGCGGGTGTAGATGACATGGGTGAGTTCTGTATTCAGCAATCCTCCCTGAGAAGAAACGGTAGTTCCTACCCCATTATTACCGGTAGTAGTAGTACGTAAGCGGAGATTATAATCATCTCGATCTTGACCTAATGTAAAGTTACGGTTTGAGAGGTTACTCGAAAGCGTTGCGATTCGAGCTGGGCCGCTTTGACTTCTATTTTCAGGAGTTAACCAAGCTTCGATGGTAATTTCCCCTGTTGCGGTAATACCATCAATTAATTTATCTGCTGCTTGGTTGGAAGCTATAAGACTAGGAGAATCAATGTTGAGAATTCCGTCTCCCCAACTCACTCCAGTTTGATTATTTATCTCCAGGTTTAAAGCTGTACCCACCCCAGAGACATCAAAAACTGTATCACCGCTACCTTCATCAAAGGTATAAAGAGCGAGCAATCCTGTATTTACGCGATCGCCAGGTTCTGTCACTGTTACACTTACTTCTCCCGTATCGGTGACTCCAGTACCATCATCTATAGAGTAGGTAAAGCTATCCACTCCGGTAAAATCTAAATCGGGAGTATATACTACAAAATCATCGCTGGTATCCCCAGGAGTTCCGTTATTGTTTACTGCTAAAGTTCCATTACTGGTGGAAGTGGGGACGTTGAGGATAGTATCTTCAGCGATCGCAATATCGTTAGCAAAAATTTCAATATTAACTGGGGTGTCTTTTAGTGTAGTTGCGCTATCATCTACAGCCTCAAAGTTACTTTGGGGATTAATACCAACACTATCAAAATAGTTTTTCAGAGCATCAAACCACTTTTGAGCCATTTTGGCTTCACCAGTGGGATTGGGATGGATTCCATCATAAGTATCTGTATTAGCATTAAACCCGGAATTTTGATCGACTAAAATTACAGGAGAATTAGCTTGATTTTTATCTGTAACAATTGTAGGGATGAGATTATTTAATTCTTCTATTCGATTATTGATACCCGAATTAACTGCGGGAATCAATTTAGTCAGAAAAATCGTAATATTAGGATTATCTTCTCTAAGGATATCTATAACTTGCTTGAGTTCCTCTACAGAACTTGTCACAGAATTACTTTGAATAGCATCATTAGTACCAAGATGAATTAAAGCCACATCTGGTGTATAACCAGTTAACCATTCTGATAGTTGACCTTCACTACCTCTACCATTAATAATTTCATCAATTCGCCATCCCCAATGACCTTCATGGTCTGGATCAAAATTTGTATCTGGAAAATCATTACCATCTTTATTTTTATCGTCAGAACCCACAAAATCAACATTATATCCAGCTTGAGTTAATTCCTCCCACAGTTCTTTTCTATAGGAATTATATCCATTTTCCGCTTCGGTGATCGAATTTCCCAAAGCCATTATTTTGATAGTATTTTCATTCATATTTTTTGCTAATTTCAACTAATTGATAGATATAAAAAAAGGAATAGGGAATTAATTCATAATTCGTAATTCGGTAAAGTCCTTTACTCCATAAACTATTGGCTAAACTTAAATATATTTATCCTGAATATAATTTTCTTGTAATTAATATTAATACTAATACACCATGTAAATACTTAAAGTTATCGTTTTTTTTATGAAGATAGTGTATATTTATATCAATATAAAAATAAATTAAACTAATCCCATTGCTGTATGAAGCTGCTGTAAATTATAAATAAAGGAATATTTAGAAATAAATGATATCAAATCCGCTGGCATCGGAATTATATTTTTTTTCAGCCTCGGAACCCGGAGGTAGACGCAGAGGGACGCAGAGTTTTTTTTAGTTATTTTTTTTCATAATTCCGATGTATCCGGAAAGGATATGAAAAGCGCTATATCTACTACTCATGAATACTTATTACTCATTACTCATTACTCATTACTTGTTACTTTTTATTCATTCCCAATGCCCCATGCCCAATAATTTGTATCGAGCAACTATTTGAGAAACTACCCCAAAGCTGATACCGTCTGAACAATGGTAAATCATGTTTTGGGACTTTCAGCTTGAAAAATCGGTCAAACTACTGGCAACTTTTACCTTTTATCCGTCCCCAATCCCAAACTATCGCTTTTGGTTTTATTGGCATTATTGGATATGTTGTAGCGACTTTAGGACTAATTAAGCTTGTAGAAAATTTAGCAACTCCCTTCGGTGAAGGAAATGTTTTAGAAATTGCAAAATTGGCGGTAGTGTTAGCAGGAGTTTTCCTGATTCGAGGGTTTTTTCAGTCAATACAAGATATTTATATGGCAAAGGCTGCTTTGAAAGTGGCTTATAATCTCCGCAAGCAGGTTTACGCTCACCTACAAAAGTTAAATCTCAGCTACTTTGAAACTGCAAAAGCTGGCGATTTATCTTACCGACTTACCGAAGATGTCGATCGCGTTGGGGAAGTTGTCCACAAAATGTTTCACGATTTTATTCCTTCCTCGCTACAGTTAGTTGCCATTCCTATATACATGATTTACCTTAGCTGGCAACTAACCCTAGCTACATTAATTATTGCTCCTTTAATGGGTGTATTGATTGCTTGGTTTGGCGATCGCTTGCAAAAATATTCTCGTCGCAGTCAAAATCAAGTATCGGATTTATCGGCAATTTTAACTGAGGTATTTGGCGGAATCCGGATTATTCAAGCGTTTGCAGCGGAGTCCTACGAAATTATCCGGTTTAGTAAAGAAGCGAAAAACACTTTAAAAGCAAAATATAATACTGAAAGATTAAAAGCGATTCAAATTCCGATTATTGGATTTTTACAAGCAATAAGTTTTCTATTATTACTTTTCTTTGCTGCTTGGCAGATTTCTATAGAAAATTTGACGGTGGGAACTTTTTTTAGTTATCTTTCGGCAGCAGCTTTATTAATTGATCCTGTAAGTCATACTACGAATAATTATAATTTATTTAAAGAAGGCGAAGCTTCTGTAGACCGAGTATTTGAATTATTAGCAATTAAACCAGCAGTAATAGAAAAACCAGACGCGATTCCTTTGCCCCCAGTTACCGGAAAAGTCGAATATCGTAACGTCAGCTTTGCATATCAAGCAAATAAACTTGTAATTCAAGATATCAGTTTATTCGCAATGCCCGGAGAAGCGATCGCCCTTGTAGGTGCTTCTGGTGCTGGTAAAACAACTTTTGTAAATCTTTTACCGCGTTTTTATGATTGCCAAAAAGGTAAAATATTAATCGATGGAGTTGATATAAAAGACGTAACGCTTCATAGTTTGCGACGACAAATTGGAATAGTACCTCAAGAAACCATCATGTTTTCCGGTACCATCGCCGAAAATATCGCTTTTGGACAAACTGAATTTGACATGGAAGCCGTTGAAGAAGCTGCAAAAATCGCCAACGCCCATGACTTTATCAGTGAAATGCCTGATGGTTATTATACCCTAGTGGGCGAACGCGGCGCGAGATTATCCGGCGGACAAAGACAAAGAATTGCGATCGCCCGTGCTGTTTTACTTAATCCGAGAATATTGATATTAGATGAAGCGACATCGGCATTAGATTCTCAATCGGAAGCGTTAGTGCAAGAAGCATTGGAAAGATTGATGGTAAATCGCACGGTGTTTATTATTGCTCACCGTTTGAGTACCGTCAGGAAATGCGATCGTATTTTAGTCATGGAACATGGGGAAGTGGTAGAGTCAGGAACTCATGAGGAATTATTGGCTTTTGAGCGTCGTTATGCCAGGTTTTATGCGCGGCAGTTTAGTTAAGTAGGAAGTAAAGTTAATATAAACTAATAACTTACGCAACCGGCACATTTTTCTTGTAGGGTGTGTTAGATCCACTTTGGGACATCTGTTAAAACATATAATTCTAGTACATCTAACGCACCAAGGGTTATTGGTGCGTTACGGCAAATAAGCAGACTGTTACAGCATATTTCATTTTGTGATCGGTACATTCTCACGGGCAGGGATGCCCGTACCACAAGAGTTTTAGAAAATTTTTGCGGTACCTCATTTATTTGCAAAATGCTGTATTTTTCTCATGGAATCCTAATTCCGTACAACACCCCGACTTAAAATTATTTTATAAACAGCTTCTTAGATAAATTTTGAACATAAGAATAAGGCAATGAGGGTACGGCAGCAACGCCTGCATTGTAATTTTTGTAAGTCCAAAGAATAAAATATATATTAATAAATAATTATCACGACATTATGACCACAGAAAAAAGTTTAATTTAAAATCCTTCAGAAGATAATCAGAATAATCATCTTGAAGAAATTTCAATTATAGAATTATTAGAAGAAATTCAAACAACACCTAGAGAATATTGGTCTAATTTACTGCAAATTATGCGTTTATTTCGCGAAAGTGTCACTAAAAATAGTCAATTATCTAATCCTGAAGAATCTAGATCTTGAAACATTAATCCTATAATCAGGACTGATTGCGTCAGCAGCAGCAGCAACCTTCTTAACTACATTTTGAGGTAAAGGAACATAACCATTATCTGTGGTAGCTTTTTGACCTTCAGTCAAACCATACTCAATCACCGCTTCAATAGCTTTCGCTGTTGCAGGATTGTCATACTTTTTATAAGCCAAAAGCCAGGTGAAGGTAACAATGGGATAAGATTCGTCTCCTGGTGGATCGACAATAAAAGCACGAAGATTTTCAGGTAGTTCCACTGCTCCCAAAGCTTTAGATGCAGCTTCATCGCTTGGTTCAATAAATTTGCCCGCTTTATTTTCTAAAGCTGCAGTGGTGAGACTTTCGTTTTTAGCGTAACCGTACTCGATATAACCAATAGAACCAGCAGTCTGCTTGATTTGAGCGGTAACACCTTCATTACCTTTAGCACCAATTCCGGTAGGCCAAGATACAGTTTTACCTTCCCCAGGGCCGCTCTTCCAATCTGGGCTGATAGCGCTTAAGTGCTTAGTTAATACAGCAGTAGTACCGCTACCATCTGAACGATGTACAACTGTGATGTTTAGGTTGGGAAGATTAACTCCGGGATTAGCCGCAGCAATTTTGAAGTCATTCCAATTAGTAATCTTACCTAGTAAGATATCAGTATAAACTGCACGTGGTAACTTTAGATCCTTAACTCCATCCAAGTTGTAAGCGAGTACAATGCTACCACCAGTCATAGGTAGCATCAATACGCCTCTATCAACCTTAGCGATTTCTACATCCTTCATCGCTACGTCACTAGCACCGAAGTCAACTGTACCGGCGATAAACTGTCTAACACCAGCACCACTACCAACGGACTGATAGTTAACTCGAAGATTGGGGTACTTAGCGTTAATATCTTTGAACCAACGTTCGTAAAGTAATCTGGGGAAAGATGCACCTGCACCATTCAAGCTTACGTCTCCACCCAAATCCAGAGTTTCGGGTATAGAAGGTGTCGTAAATAACTGATTCGCGATCATAATTGCCACCAAACCGCCACCAGTAAAACCAAGAATTTGAAGGGTTCTCCGACGTGGTAGTGGTTTTGGTGTTATTGGTTGCGGTGTGGGAACAGGAGTTGGTTTCGGTGTTGGTGGATTTAGTTGTGTAGGTGGTATTGATTGTGCTTGTGAATTCAGCGCTTGCAATGCATCTGATGCAGAAGAATAACGTAAACTATAATGACGGCGTACCATTTTGGTAATAACTTCTGCTAAACGCTCGCTAACTTTCGCTTTATCCAACCAAATCACTTCACCAGTTTGGGGATTTTCTTCTAAGTCAAAAGGTTGGATACCAGTCAAAGCCGCGATCGCACTCATTCCTACAGCATAAACATCACTAGCCAAACGAGGTTTACCATTACCTTGTTCGCTAGGCATATATCCAGACGTACCAATTACCACACTTGAAGTCACTTCACCTTGATGATTTACCATCAAAGTACCTAATTCTTTGACAGCGCCAAAATCAATTAGAAATATTTTGCCATCTTGTTGACGACGCATTAGGTTTTCGGGTTTGATATCCCGGTGAATTACTCCATATTGATGTACAAAAGATAATACTTCTAAAACCTCTTGTAAAAATTTGCGGACATAAGCTTCACTCGAACGCTTTCCCGGACAAATTTCCTTACTTAAATCGTGCCCTTCAATAAATTCTTGAACAATGTAGAGATTATTTGCTTCTTGGAAGTGCGCTAATAACTGGGGTATTTGAGGATGTTTCCCTAACTTTTCTAAAATAGCGGCTTCTTTATTAAAAAAATCTATGACTCGCGGATGGGTTTGATTTGGACGTAATTGTTTAACAACACATAGAGGTTGACTTGGTTGCATGGTGTCTCTTGCAAGATAAGTAATTGCAAAACCACCTCCACCTAGTTGATTTATAATTTTGTAACGCCCTACAAGTATAGTCACAGCAACTTGAATCCCCCAAATTTTATCTAAAAACGAGTTTATGTTGTGTATCTAAAATTTCGCAAGATACTGATGAAACATCCTGTTAAGTTTTTATGAATGGCCGCAATTGGGACATTTTTCTTGTAGCGTGTGTGACACATTTAAAGTCCCCTTTTTTTAAGGGGGATTTAGGGGGATCTGAAAATCTGGGAGTTTTATTTATAACTTTTGGACCCATGCTGTAAGAAGGATTTAAGAATGAGTCTAATTTCATACGTTTAGTGGCGGTTGAAACCCCGTCTACACAAACAAAACCCAACTTCTTGGGTTTCAAAATTATTAGTCCACGCAGGTGGACTTTGTCTATGTAGTAGCGGTTTCAAGCGCCAGAACCGCTACTACATCCTCTAAGCAAAAACTTCTATCATTCTTCAATCCTCATCCTCACCCAACTACGAAACGCTTTCATAGTTTTATTTCTCCCCTCAGTTTTACTGCGTTCTAAATATTGTGGAATTACTTCAGTCAAAGGAAAACCGGGAAAATGAGGACTTTCTTTTACTTGAATATATCTACCCGATCGCAACACATTAATTTCAAGTTGCCTTCCGTTAAATCGCCATAATTCTCCCACTCCTAAAATTTCGTAGTTATCAAACCGAGTTCGGGAAGTTATATCAATTTCTAGAGCTAAATCTGGTGGAGGATCTACAGTTAAATCGATGCGCTTTTTCCCCCGAATTGCTGCTTCATTTTCGATATAAAAACAGTCATCTGCTTCTATACCTCGCTTCATAATTTCGCTTTTAAACGTTGTTGATCCTAAGCTTCTAAATTCAATATCAAGTTCTTCCAGAAGTACCTTTACCAAGTCAGCAATTATGACTTTATCATCTTCATGTTCGGGTAAAGGCACCATAATTTCTAAAACTCCCTGGCTGTAATTAATCCGGGAACCCCGTTTTTCCCCCAACTCTTCTAAAAGTTGTTCGTACATCAACCAACTAACATCAGTCATTATAAGTTGCTGACCGGGAGGAACTATAATCTGGTTGAGTTGGAATTCCATGATTTTCTTGAAAGGAGTTATTAAGCTTTATTGTAAGAATTCTTTGGGGTTTTATCTTTTAGTCATAGCGATCGCCGCGTTAACCGTAAGCTCTGGTATATCACCCAAAGTTGGTAAAACATCTTCTGCTGATAAAACTAAGGGTAAATCATCTCCCAGCCATATCCAAATCTGTTGGCGAGTTATATCAATTAACCAAGCTAATTGAGTTCCATTACTCAAACAGTGGAGAATTTTGTTTTGTAAATCAAGAGTACTTTGATTGGGAGAGCGAATTTCAATTAACCAATCCGGCGCTCCGTCAAAAGCTCCATCTTCATCAGAAATGCGATCGCAAGCAATAACAGAAATATCCGGTACAGGGGAATAGGGAGGTACAATACACCGTAATTCTTGTATGGCTTCGTACTGCTCAGTATTATTATTTATGTAATTTACAAGATTACGTTGCAACCGCGACTGAAAAAGACTTGGCATTGGTTTTTGTTGCGCTTCCCCGTTAATTAATTCCCATGCCGGGGAAGTTTCAATATTAGGTTGAGAAAGAAATTCTGTTAAAGGTATTTTTACAACCGACTTGATCATGAGCCTTTAATTAAGCTTCCTGGAATTTTACCATTTTTGAATTTGTATCTACCTACTAAAACCCTAAAAATAATATGTTAGTTAATAGGGTAGTTTCATTCACCATACTTATATTGTACAAAAGGTAAAGATGGTACAGACACCTACGATTGCAGAAGAAACCTTTTTCCTTGAGCTACCAAAAACCCTGGGTTTATATGTTACCCAAGAACAGTTTACAGCCTTAAGTGCAGTAAACCGAGACTTGAAACTTGAAAGAACATCACAAGGAGAGTTAATTGTGAATCCACCTACTGGTTGGGAAACTGGAAGATTTAATTCGAGTATTTCGGGAGAATTATATTTATGGTGGCGCAATTTTGGTGAATCGGGTTTAGTCTTTGATTCTTCAACCGGCTTTATTTTACCCAATGGTGCTATTCGCTCCCCTGATGCTTCTTGGGTAAGTAAAGAAAGATGGAATGCACTTACTCCAGAACAAAAGGGTACTTTTGCTAATATATGTCCCGATTTTGTGGTTGAATTACGTTCTAGTTCCGATAAAATTAAACCTTTACAAACTAAGATGAGGGAATATATTGATAATGGTACAAAACTGGGCTGGTTGCTTGACCCGCAGCATCGAAAAGTAGAAATTTATCGACCAACTAAGACCGTAGAAGTTTTAGAAAATCCCTCCGAGTTATCTGGTGAAGATGTTTTACCCGGTTTTGTTTTAATTTTGCGTAGGGTGTGGAATTTATGAAAATACCTTTTTCAAAAAAAATTTTGATCGCTCCGCTTACAAAGGGTTAAATAATTCTTTTCCTCCCACAGCAATTAACAAACCACCACCAGCAAAACCAAGAACCTGAAGCGCTTTGCGACGTGGTATTGTTAGATTCGGTTGTGGTTTCCGAACAGGTTTTGGTGGGTTTAAGACTGTAGATGCTATAGGTTTAGAGTCTACCCCAGGAAGAATCAGACCCATGCTTTGATTTTGAGGATTGAAACCTTGGGGAAATTGAGTTTCTTCATTATATGATGAGTTATTAAACTTAGCACCACTAAACTTAGCACCACTGAGATTTGTACCACAAAGATTAGCGCCACGGAAGTCAGTTTTTTCTAAATTTGTTTCACTTAGATTGGCACCAATTAATTTAGCATTGCGAAAATTAACACCACTAAGATCAGCTTTTTCTAAATTTGCTTCACTCAAGTCAGCACCATTGAAATTAGCATCATTAAGCTTAGCACTACTGAAATCAACATTACTGAGATTAGCTCTTTGCAACTGAATTCTTCTAAGAAAAGCTTTTGGTGCTTTTAAACCACTCAAATCTCTTCCTTTTTGATGGAGAAATTGAATTGCTTCAATACGACCTCCTTCAACTTCTTTACCTTCCATTAACTGAATTATGTCCCATGCCTTCTTTTCCCTTTCCGTGAACTGACTTCCTTCCTTTCTCAGAAATTCAATCACAGATACAATCAAACCGCCAATAATACTTAAAGCCTCAACCTTATCCAATAAATCCGAGTCAAGATATTGTGATAACCAATTACCAATAAAATCTTCTTGAACAGTATCAATAACAAAAACAACTAACGCTAAAAAACCGATAACTAATATACTTCTTCGTAATAATAAAAATAAGATTTCAAAGTTCATATATAACAATAAAATAACCCCAGCCTTATATTGTTAAAAAAACCTTGCTACGTAAAGACTAGCTGGATACGCGAATACCCTTGAAAGAGGTTGTCAAGCAACTTAAGCATAGCAGAGACAGAACCTCACCCCGTCCTATAGAACACTCTCCCTTAACAAGGAGAGGGGATGGGGGTGAGGTTTTTCATCAAAACTGACACCAAAACCATACTCATAATCCCAAATAATCTCAATTAAAATTTTCATTAAAGATTTTGATGCACAAAACTTAACTCATCGAAATATTCCACAATATTTTGGCACCTTATTGATGATATTATCAATAGTGGGACAGAATAATAGTAGTTACAGTATGTAGCATGCTATCGGTATCCTAGCGAAAGTAATTCACAATTTTAAAACAGCCACTTCAAAGCTTGAAAAATCGTGATTTTTTTGTAGTACGTTTTTTGTATTTTCTAACTATTTCATTGATTTTACAAAAATTAACAAAAGTGTCGTTTACATAACTTAAATTTAGACAAATCTCTATTTGATTGAATTAAGTAGATAGTGATATAATATAAAATTTATTTGTAAGATAAATATTGATCGAGTAGAAATTTATCAGCCAGGATTGGATTTGGAAGTGTTGGAGAATTCTCATGAGTTATCTGATGAAGTTTTACTTAGTTTTGTATTGAATTTACCTCGCATATGGAATTGAAAATGGTGTTAGTTATTAAGTAGAACTGGAAAATTTTGGTTTAGTATAAATTTGATGAAATTTAACGATACTAATTTTAGGGATATCCTACGGCAACTAGTCATCTCCGCTGCCGTTATTATTGCTTTTCTTGTCAACGTCTTATCAAATATTTTCCCCCTTAACGGACTTACCATTGGCGAGGTATCTAATACTTTTTTCAAAAACGTTTTAATAATTCCTGCTAGCTACGCCTTTGCTATTTGGGGCTTAATCTACCTGGGATTATTTGCTTTTGCGATTTATCAAGCCTTACCTTCCCAACGAGAGAATCCCAATTTGCGTAAAACTGGGTACCTATTAACAATTGCATTAATTGCTCAAACTATTTGGGTGTATCTATTTTTATCTCGGTTTTTCATCGCTTCGGTTTTTGCGATGCTGTTAATTTTAGTACCATTAATAGTGATGTATCTGGGCTTGGGAATAGGAATTGGAACTGTATCGCGCGGTGAAAAATGGTTTATTCGTTATCCCATTAGCATTTATCTCGGTTGGATAAGTGTTGCGACTATCGTTAATATCGCAAGTGCTTTAGATATCAATAATTGGAACGGTTTCGGTATCTCCGCCGAAGCATGGACTATAATCATGGTTATTATTGCCACATTTATAGCAGCGATCGCACTTTTTCAGCGCCAAGATATTGCATATAGTGGTGTTACAGTATGGGCATTAATTGCGATCGCCATAAAACATTTGGAAAATCCAACCTTGAGATTAGCAGCATTTTCATGCACCTTTTTACTGATTGTAATTAGCTTATTCCCAAATCTCACTCACTCCAAGAATAATTAAAGGTCTGCATGTTATATCATGTCCGGTTAATACAGTTATCATATTTGTGGGGGTCAATGAGTAATGAGTAATAAGTAATGAGTAATAAGTATTCATGAGTACTAAATAATAACCTTTGACTTATTACCTTGATGCCTTGATAATTCCCCCTCCTGGGGCGCTTCCCATCTACTTCTTCCCCCACTTTTCCACAGCAGCTTTCAACGCCCCATTCGCTAAACTTTCCAACTCAAAAGACTCTCCCTTTTCCACTCTTTCCAAAGCTTCAAAAAATGCTCTGACTCCGGCAGCAGCACCATCTGGATGATCCATAATTCCCGTACCAGCATTTAAAATTACATTATTACCGTAATCGCCTATTGTCTTAGGTACAATACCAGGATGAATACCCGCAGAAGGAACCGGAAAAACATTGCGCGAGCGCAAACTATCTTTAATCTTTACTTCCTCTACTGCATCAAAAGGTAAACTACCATAATGTGCTGGATACAACACCGCGTCAGCACCCCCATGAGCCATGAAAGTTCCTAGTATCACAGAGTACGCTATACCGTGTTCGGGAGCGGCGCAAAACGCACCTGCAAGAGCTGGATGAGTAAAAATAGGTACATTAACATCTGCGTCAGCGGCTAATGCTTGCAGTACTGAGAAACCGTAAGGAAGTACGTTAAGTAACAATGCATTAGCACCTTCTCGTACTAATAAACGTGCCTTTTCTAATAATTTATCTGCCGATCCTGTGACGTTAACCGCATACAATATAGTACGTCCAGTTTTTTGCTTGACCTCATCAATTACTTGGCGACAAGCTCGTAAACGTTCTAAGGTAGGAGCAATATCCAAATCACCAAGAATCTCATCATCTTTAATAATATCTAGACCAGCATAGGCAACTTCCTTTAAAATTGCGGCATGGTCTTCTGGTGAAAGTCCCAAAGCAGGCTTAAATATTGCCATTACTAAGGGACGGTTAAAAACGGCCAATTTTTTACGAATTCCGATAATACCCAACTTTGGAGACAAACCATAATCTTGAGGTAAGCGCACCGCTACAACTTTAGCTGCACCGGCCATTGAATATTTACCAAATATCATCGTCAACAAGCTAGAAATATCATTTTCTACATTCGTCTGGGGGAATCGAATGGTCGCGATGTTACAACCTGTATTGTTTTCTGTTTCTACCCTAATTACTTCTCCAAGATGTTCCCGTAACGATGCTTGTCGGTGAGCAAAACGAGCATCCCAAGTACCAACAGTTTGTCCAACCGCAATAACTTTAGCCTGTTTTTGGGCATCTACACCTGGTGGAAAACGATAATCAACTTCAATCATCAGTTATTAGTTATTAGTTATTAGTTAGAGCATGAAGGCAAGTTGGCCGGAGGTACCGCAAAAATTTTCTA
>DESS01000202.1:0-4843 GCA_002361335.1 Richelia sp. UBA3308 | reverse complement strand
AAACTCTTGTGGTACGGGCATCGCAAGCCCCGTGTTCAGAAAGCGGCCGGTCTATGAAATATGCTGTATTAGTTATTAGTTATTAGATTTAGTCTCCCCAAGTTTAACCATATCATCAACTTACTATCTATAAGTGGTGTCAATACCAGAATCATTAATTATTAAAAATTAAATTGCGGCAAAAGGTAGCTTCCTGCCCAGATCATTGTTTTACCGTAAATATGTATTATAGTAAACCGCTATATCTAGAGAATATGGGTATATATCTCTATTTATGGGTAGAAATTAGATAAAAATTTCTAGCCCTAATTCTAAAGCGTTTCTAAATAACTTAATAAATCGGCCATTTCCTCAGCACTAGGCTGAAATTTGGGCATTGGTGGCGTTTCTCCACCAATTACCTGATGAATTAGTCCATAACGAGATTTACGTTTAGATACCGCTTGTAAAGAAGGACCAACACTTCCCG
The DNA here is from genome assembly GCA_002361335.1 of Richelia sp. UBA3308. Taxonomy (GTDB): domain Bacteria; phylum Cyanobacteriota; class Cyanobacteriia; order Cyanobacteriales; family Nostocaceae; genus Rivularia. The sequence continues at coordinate 4,374 of DESS01000202.1, read as the reverse complement.
TTGCTTCTAAGCCATGACAGCCAGCGCAGTTAATCTGAAAAATTGCATGTCCTTGAGTGGGGTTTCCTGTCTTAGAGAGTACAGTTTGAATATAGGGGTCAGAAATTCTCACCATATTTACAGCAAAAATGGCGGCGAGTATTGCTAGCACAACCGCTAACATCAAGAACGCGATTCGCCCCGTGAGAGTGTCCGGTTTGGTAATCTGGTTATCCAAAAGGTTTGCTGTGAAAGTCGGTGTTTACAAAAATATTTTATTTCATACACATAGCTTAAAAGTTCTTGACTGTGTCTGCAAGCACCAATCGCCATTAAAGCATCCCAAATGTAGCTCTAATTCTCTCTAGGAAGGCAGTTTGCTGCTTACGGATGGTAAAATGAAAGATAGTAAACAAATATAAAAGCGGTTGCAATAAGGAGACTACTATGGTTGAACCATTACTTGATGGAATTGTTATAGGTTTAGTTTTCGTGACTTTAGCCGGTTTGTTTTATAAAGCCTACGAGCAATATAAACGCGGTAACCAGCTCGGACTTTAACGGCAATCCATAACCAGTGACTAGTTACTACTGGTCACTGATTATTGTAAAAGCTAACTGCTGTGTTTCCATAAACTTTTTCACGGCAGATTTGCAACTCCGGAATTTTTGGTGGTGTCCATAATTTGGGATTGTGTTCTACTGCCATTTCTCCATTGATATCTAGAAGCCGATAGCGAGCGATGGCTTCTAATGCAGGCTTGTATAATTCACTTGCATAAGGTGGATCGAAATAAATTCTGTCAAACTCCTGTCCGCTGAGTTTAGGCAGCTGCTGTAATATATCTCCCTGCAAAACTTTCCATTTTTGTTCGCAGCTTGCTACTTGTTGCCAATTTTGCTTTATAATACCGCAAGCAATTTTAGACTTTTCTACACCTACTACTTCCTTTGCTCCTCGGCACAAAGCTTCTGCACCCATAGAACCCGTTCCGGTGCATAAATCTAACCAGCGACAATCTGTAATACTTCCCTGCCAAATGTTAAATATGGCTTCCCTTACCCGTGCGCTTGTCGGTCTGGTTTGTTTTCCTGGTAATGTTTTGAGCTTACGATTTCCGTATATTCTGAGCAAAATGATTTTCGTGTTTTTCTCAATATGGCGACATAAGTATCCTTATCTGCCATTATTTTATGACAGAAAACACGAATTGGCTTGTGAGATTAAATTAAAATTGCTTGCATTATCAATTAAATTAACATACATGCAATTTCTTAAACAGCTATTTTTTCCCGCACCTGAGAAACAAAATTAGAAATGATTTGTAATCCGACATTAGAAGATTTTTCGGGGTGAAACTGAACTGCGGTTACATTTTCATAGGCTATAGCCGCAGTTACAGTTTGGTTGCCGTGGGTAACAGTTGCTGCATTTACTTTTTTTTCAACCGGATCGACATAGAAAGAATGAACAAAATATACCCAAGGTTGAGGGGGTAAATGTTCCCATAAAAGACTTCTTGGCTGAGTTATTTCCAATTGATTCCAACCCATATGAGGAATTTTTATATTTGACTCACCACGAAAACGCCTCACTTTTCCTTTAATAATTCCTAATCCATGTTCAACACCTTCCGAGGATGATTCAAAAAGAATTTGCATACCCAGACAGATTCCTAAGAAAGGTTTACCATCTGCGATGATATTTTTGAGAGGGTAATCCAAACCTCGTGCTCGCAAATTTTGCATTGCTGGATCGAATGCACCAACTCCGGGTAGTACAATTGCCATAGCTTTTTCCAAATCTTGTGGACAACTTGTAACTTTAGGAGTTGCACCAGTTTTTTCTAAAGCTTTACAAACCGAGTGCAAATTTCCCATGTCATAATCAATTACTGCAATTACCGCCATTAACCTACTCCCGATAAATTTCTAAATGGAGGGTGTTCCTATTTTAAATAATAAATTTTATGACGCAAATATTGCTATTAACTGATGAACAAATTTTGGATTATCCATTACAAATCAAATTGTTCGGATGAACGAGCTAGGAGCTTTGTTGGTGACTTACTGCTTAAAATTCCTTTACATATCTATATGCATGGTCGATTTTAGTTTCAAAGCGAACCTGACCTGTAAATTTATAAGTTGCTAGTTTAATGATAATAAAAAAAGCTGAACTTTAACTCTATGCTAGAGTAAGAAGCTCAATAATGCAAAGTCACGGGTGATTATCGTAGAAAATTTAAGCACGAAGTTGAACTTAACTTACGGCTTCGCCTTGTTTTTTTATAAAACTGGGGGGATATAAACCGAGCCGAAGATACGGACTGTTGCCTATTTAAATAAATATCTAACAAGATTTATAGTACAGATATATTCCGATTTTGTAAATAATATAGATTTGCAGAAAGTGTGTTGGATATAACTGTTGATTTGAAGTAATAAATAACTGACATGGTAAAGCAGTTGACATTAAACACCATTGGGGAAAATGTATTTGGAATTATAAAATGATTCAATTTTTGATAACTGAGTAAAGCAGGAAGATATTAGTTATTGTATAGCGAGTCTGGGTTGTTATTTTGACTCAAAAAAATCGGCTTTAAACTTCTTGTCGTTCTGCAATTCATGATTTTAGGCCAGGCACTTTCATGGATACAGGTGCGTCAGTAATGGAATAAAAAACGAAGGATATATGTTTTCATTCTTACTTAATTTGACCGTAGCTCAAATAACTCCACCTCCACCTGTAGAAGTAGTACAACCGCAACAAGTGCGTCCTTTACCAGGTAAACTTGATAATGTACCGGTTTTTAATAGCAACAGCCCAGAATTAGTTCTCAAAGAAGGAATTCTACTTTCAACTTTTCCATCACGAGGAAAAAAAAGATCCGATTCACACCTTAATTTTGGTTTTAAAGGACGATTTGATATATTTGCACACCATGTAGCCAAAGCATCAAAACCAGATAATTTAAGAACATTATACCTAGGTATAATTCTGCATAATCCCACCTCCCAACCTGTGACGGTAGATGTATTACACGCGGCGAGTTATTTAAGTCAACCTGATGCGCCATTTATTGATTTACCATCTCAAAAAACCAATATAATTGGTAAAGTTTTTGCAGGTCCGGGAAGTCGCGTCATGAGTGATATTCTTAGGACAGGTCGTCAATCGATCTTACCTGCTCAATTGATAATTCCAGGAAGGGAAAGTCGAATGCTGTTCAATGCACCCATTCCCGTTAAAGAACTGGAACCTCCAATAAATGGACGTTCAACCTTGATGCGATTGCGGAGCAATGGTAGAATATATGCCGCAAGTTTAGCAATGTTTGCACCAAGCAGCGTAGATGGAACCGAACGTGCCCCAACATTACGAGAATGGCAAAATTTACTTAATAATGGAAGCTTAGCAGGACCAAGAGATAAAAAACCCACACCACCAGAAGATATTGACAAACCAATAATTTACGGTAGAGTATCAGGAGTTGCAAAGGGTTCTGAATGGAATTCTTTAGTTGTTGATAGTCCTCAAAAAACTTATCTTACAATTCCTCAATCAGGTAAAGCTTTTTCCTATGGGATCGCTACCTTGCATCGCGGAACCTTGGGAAGCAATCAAATTCAAAGTGCGCCTATGTTGGTACGCTATCCCGACACAGCATATTATGCTCATGGTAATTATGGGATTTTGTATAGTTTGCAGTTACCTTTATTGAATAAATCCTCAGCACTGCAAACTGTTAAAGTATCATTGCAAACACCTATTAAAGAAGATAAATTAACTAAAGGTGGATTGCGCTTCTTTGACAATCCATCCAAAAGAGTATTTTTTCGGGGTACGGTAAGAGTGCGTTATACAGATGACAAAGGATTACCTCGCACTAGTTACTTGCATTTGGTGCAAAATAGAGGTGAAAAAGGCGAACCTTTGGTAACGTTAAATATGAAAGCAGGTGGTAGAAGACTTGTAGAAGTTGATTTATTGTATCCTCCAGATGCGACACCACCCCAAGTACTTACAGTTGAAACCCAATAGAATTTTCTTGTTTCAATTGTAGGGTGTGTTAGAGCTTTTACTATGCATCGTTTAAAATTACAATTTATCTATAGGTCTAACGCACCATCCGAGTTTATCGAATAAATGATTGGTGCGTGACGCTATACACAAACGTCTTTTTCTTCTCGCTAAATTTATCGAAGCGTCACACACCCTACAAGAATGCCAAAAAATTTACACGATTCCTAAACTGGGAATAGTTTATATATTTATATTAATCAAAATGGGACGTATGTCTTACTAAAAACTATTAAAGAATAACCAATCAAAAAACCCTCCTGAATATCACAGAAGGGTTTTTCTTTGAATTATAAACCTGGCACCGA
>DESS01000382.1:6811-12500 GCA_002361335.1 Richelia sp. UBA3308 | reverse complement strand
TGCCCAATGCCCCATGCCCAAAAATAAAAGATTTCAGATTTTGATATTTCCTAAAAAATTCAAAATCTAAAATCTAAAAGCTAAAATTGAATTTATCTGTCAACAGAACCCATAATTACGTCAATACTACCCAAGATGACAACAATATCAGCTACTTTTACGCCTTTTAATAATTCGGGTAAAATCTGTAGGTTATTGAAATCTGCTGCGCGGATTTTCCAACGCCAAGGGAAGGCATTATCATCACCAACTAAGTAAATTCCTAATTCACCTTTACCGCTTTCTACACGGGAATAGATTTCACCTTTGGGCATCTTAAAGGTAGGAGCAACTTTTTTAGCAATATATTGATATTCAAAGCTGTTCCATTTGGACTTTTTACCTTCTTGGATCCGCTTTGCTTCCAGGTTTTCGTAAGGGCCGCCAGGAAGTCCTTTGAGGGCTTGTTTGAGGATTTTGACGGATTCGCGCATTTCTCGCATTCTTACCACGTAGCGGGCGAAGCAGTCACCAGCGGTTTCCCATTGCACATCCCAGTCAAAATCGTCATAACATTCGTAGTGATCTACTTTCCGTAAATCCCACTTAACCCCGGAAGCGCGTAACATTGGACCAGATAATCCCCAGTTGATCGCTTGTTCGCGAGTAATTACGCCAATTCCTTCCACACGACGGCGGAAAATGGGGTTTTTGGTCACTAAGCGTTCGTATTCGTCTACTTTGGGTAAAAAGTATTCGCAGAATTCCATACATTTATCTACCCAACCGTAGGGTAAATCAACCGCCACGCCACCAACGCGGAAGTAGTTGTTGTTTACCATGCGATAACCTGTGGCGGCTTCCCATAAATCGTAAATCATCTCCCTTTCACGAAACTGGTAAAAGAAGGGAGTTTGTGCGCCTACGTCAGCGAGAAATGGTCCCCACCATAGTAAATGATTGGCGATGCGGTTTAATTCCAACATGATGACGCGGATATAGCTGGCGCGTTTGGGAACTTCAATACCCGCTAATTTTTCCGGTGCGTTAACGGTAACCGCTTCGTTGAACATTCCCGCTGCGTAATCCCACCGACTCACGTAGGGAACGTACATTACAGTTGTACGGTTTTCGGCGATTTTTTCCATTCCCCGGTGCAGATAGCCGATAACAGGTTCGCAATCGAGAACATCTTCACCGTCTAGAGTCATAATTAAGCGTAAAACGCCGTGCATTGAGGGATGGTGCGGTCCCATGTTCAGCACCATTGGTTCGGTGCGAGTTTCAATTAATGCCATGAATCAGTTATTCTCCCCTTTGTAGACTTTTCTTGCACTCACCCCTTAGTTTAATTATTTTAATCAAATATTTTGAATCAAATATTTGGTTATGCTCGCTTTTGGGGAGAGTGAAGATAAATAATCGCTGCATTTTCTTAATTATGAGGGATTAAGGCGGGTAAAGTGCATTATAATGTCCAATTCTGAAGATTGCTTAGTTACCAGGTACATGGTCTTTTATTGAGAATCCGCCGATCTTACCAACCTTACTTCATACCTGATTCTTCTAGTACCTTGGGCAGAATTATCAATTTCTACCAATACACCAACATGAATATTGATATGGGACCTATTTTTATAGCCATAATCCTATTAGTGGAATTACATAGTAATATAAAATCTTTATACTTAAAACCTGCAAAAATTGGTATTTTAAATTTAAGTATTTTTGTTGAGTATTAGAATCATGAAATTCTTGAACTTTTATAAGCTTAGTTTTTGGGTAGTCGCTCTTGCACTTTTGGGATGGATGACACCATCAAAAGCCGCAATGTTAGTGACTAGCGTTAGAAATGATAGTATTTTACGTTACGACGATAAAACCGGAGAATTTATCGATATTTTGATTCCAGAAGGTGCAAATGGATTAGATGGCCCATCAGGTATGAAGATTGGACCAGATGGGTTACTTTACGTTATTAGCATTCGCAACGATAGTATTTTGCGTTACAATCCTCAAACAGGAAAATTTATTGATACTTTTGTCAAAGACAATACACTCAAATTTGTCGAAGATTTAAGTTTTGGATCGGATGGGAATTTGTATCTTTCAAGTTTAAGCACAGAGCAAAGTGAAAATAAAATTGCACGCTATGACGGTAAAACTGGGGCTTTTATTGATAACTTTGTAGCACCTGGTAGTGGTGGAATATTTGGACCGGTTGGTATTGATTTTGGAGAGGATGGCAACTTATATGTAGGTAATGTTTTTGATGGTGAAATATTACGCTACGACGGAAAAACAGGAGCTTTTATTGATACCTTCATCACAGGTAATGAAGGTGATAGATTTGCTGATTTTACTTTTGCCACAGATGGTAATTTATATATTGCTAATCCTGAAATTGACGGTGTTTCTCGTTACGATAGTACTACAGGAGAATTTATCGATTACTTTGTAAAAAGCGGTAGCGGAGGACTTGACCGTCCTGTAGAAGCTGTGTTTGGATTTGATAACAACTTATATGTTAACAGTTTTGAAACTGATAGTATTCTTCGTTATGATGGAAACACTGGAGACTTTTTGAATGCTTTTGTTCTAGCAAACGAAGGTGGTTTGGATGGACCCACTTCAATCGTATTTGTTAAAGATATTCCCGAACCTAGTAACGCGATCGCAATCTTGGCTTTTGTTTTTATTTTTGGTGTTAGTAAATTACGCATAAAAAAAACAAGTAAATGTAATTAAGAATTCATAATTAATAATTCATAATTGATAATTCATAATTAAGAATTCGCATCACCAGCCCCATAAATAAATTTAGGGGCTTTAACTCTGGAATGTTAATATAATTTCCATAAATAAATTTTGGACCACCCTATAATCTAGATATAATTCTTGTGGTATGGGCATTCCTGCCTATACAAAATCCTTAGAAAGCGAAACATGATTAACCAATCGCCAACACCATCTAATATCGAAACACCTGCTTTTTCACATATTCCTGTTTTGGCAAAGGAAATAATTACAGGTTTGGCAATATCTGAAGGTGGACATTATTTAGATACAACTGTTGGTGGTGGCGGACATTCTCGGTTAATTTTAGAAGCTGCACCCGATACTAAAATAACTGCGATCGATCAAGATGAAGATGCTTTGACGGCAGCAGAAAATAATTTAGCTGAATATGGAAGTCGTGTAAGTTTTGTTCGCAGTAATTTCGCTGTATACGAGTTTCCATCCGCTACTTTTGATGGTATTATTGCTGATTTGGGCGTTAGTTCTTACCATTTGGATAATCCAGAAAGGGGTTTTAGTTTTCGTCACGAAGCTGAACTTGATATGCGGATGGATAGAGGGCGATCGCGAACTGCTGCTGAGGTAATAAATCATTGGGATGAGGTGGAATTAGCGGATATTTTCTTTAAATATGGTGAGGAAAGGTTATCGCGACGTATTGCTAAACGTATTGTGGAAAACCGTCCGTTTCATACTACAACTGAGTTAGCCGAAGCTATATCTTATTGCGTTCCTAAAAAATATCGTTATGGAAGAATTCACCCCGCAACTCGGGTTTTTCAAGCTTTACGAATTGTGGTAAATGATGAGTTAAATTCTTTGGAAACTCTTTTAGAAAAAGCTCCAAATGCACTTGTTAATGGTGGTAAAATCGCAATTATTAGTTTTCACAGTTTGGAAGATAGAATAGTTAAACACGCTTTCAAAGATTCACCATTATTAAAGGTATTAACTAAAAAGCCGATTACTGCCGAAGATGAAGAAATTAGCAATAATCCCCGCGCTCGTTCTGCTAAGTTAAGAATAGCGGAATTAATTTAGCACTTAGCAAAAAGCCACATTTTTCTTTAGTGGTGCTTGTACACTGATTGATGATTGTAAACGAAAAATATCACAGCTTGTAGTACGGCACCAACCAAGGTTTTGTGACAATTGCGTAAGTTCTGATTTTGCCAGTAAATGAGGTACCGCACAAATTTTCTCAAACTCTTGTGGTACGGGCATCCCTGCCCGTAAAAATCTACCGACGGCTCTATGAGATATGCTGTAATTATTATAGTGAGGATTTAGGAGTGAGGAATTTTTCTCCCCAACCCCTCAACCCTTGTCTTAATTACTATTTTCAACGCCCACCTACTTAACTCCTAACTTCTAATTTGTTCAGCGAGTAAACATCAACACCACGTCCAAAAGCGAACCGTAAAGACGCGGGTAAATTTTCACTTGAAAAAGTAATAAAGATAATTATTGCTGCGAAGGTGATACAAAAATTAAATCCGAATATATTCCGATAGCCAATTTCTTGAGCAACTATACCAAAAATTGGACCTGCCAGAGCAACACCAATATCAAAGCCGATCATGCACAAACTAAATGTTCTTCCTCTTTCTTGGGGATAACTTCTATCTGTTATCATTGCACTAATCATGGGAATTATCGTACCACCACCAATTCCCTCAATACTCGCTGCTAATAAGAAATCTTGCGAGGTATTTGCCGTCCATAATAATACCAGTGCTAATGTGTAACAAACTAAACTCAGAGTTATAAACAAACCACGACCAAATCTGTCGCTAGCTTTTCCCGAAAATAACCGAGAACAAAAACTGGCCATCGCCACTGCAGTGTAAAATAATCCTGGGTTTAATTCAGCTTCGGTTGATTTGATAAATAAGGGTACAAAGGTGTGTAAGGTTCCCAGAGTAAAACCGATTATTAATAAGAGAATAGCGGGAATTCTAACTCTAGGACTAATCAACTTTTGCCAAAATGGAATATCGCTATTTAAAACTTGCTCCTGTGCTTGAACTATTGGATTAATTATTAGTACGGTACATAATAATCCCACAGAGGCTAAAGCAGTGGATAATATAAACATTGGCGTGTAACCATAAGCTTCCATTAAATAACCACCTAATGCTGGTCCAATTGCGAAACCAACTGGATTAACTAAACTCATATAACCAATCAATTCACCGCGATTTTCTACAGGTGCAATATCTGCAACTAATGCCAAAAATCCAGTGGAAAAAGCGGCGATACTGATACCGTGGAAGGCACGTATTGTCATTAACAACGGTATAGATTGCACAAAATTATAGCCAATGGGGGCGATCGCTGCTGATAAAATACCGATTATCAATACGATTTTTCTTCCGCGTTTATCTGCTAATTGACCTAAAAATGGTCGAAATATCAATAATCCAATGGCAAAACTACCCATTACAACCCCTAATTGCTGCTTCGTTGCTCCTATATCTTGGATATAAAGCGGTAAAGTTGGTAATAACGAAGACAGGCTAGCCCAAAATAATAAACCTGCTGCAAATAAAACCAGCAGGTTTCGCCGTAATTGACTATCAAGTGAGAATAAAACTTTCACTGTAGATGCGACCATTTTTATATGAGGTTTGCGATTTGTAGTTGTTTATTTGCCCTTGCGGTAAATTGCAACAAATAAAAGACTACAAAATCTATGTTACATTACTTAATATAATTGTTTTACTTTAGTGGAATTGGACATGCAAGCAATACCGATGCCACAACAAGTTTCAAAATGGCATTGCCTACCTCGTGGCGGAATTATAAATGTAGAGACGTTATATATAACTCCCTAGTACCGCTACCCTTCGGGAACCCCTACGGGGAACGCGGAAGTAAGAAGTAAGAAGTAAGAAGTAAGAAGTTTGAT
>DESS01000382.1:0-6759 GCA_002361335.1 Richelia sp. UBA3308 | reverse complement strand
ATTTACGCCGTGTTGTACTAGGGCAAATCAATTTCATAGAGCAAATCAGCAACGCCTTAAAAATAATGTGAATTTTATGGCGCTATGGCACCACGGGAAACTAACGCTCTTCACTATTCGCTGATTATTTAGCTGATTATTTAATTATTAGCTTGTTCAACTAATTTCTTAAAATATAAATATGCTTCTTCAGGAGTTAAGGCTTCCGATTTATTATCATAGGAAATAAAATATTCTCTGTTGTCAGGAAAGAAACGCACGGTAAAACTTGGTATTAAACCTAACTTTAAAGCCTGTTTACCAAGTTCATCGGTAGCTTCTGCTAGAGAATATCCATCATGAAATTGATAATTTGTCATTTCCCCTCCTTGAAAAAGTGATTTATTTATAGTTTCTGATGTCATACTATAGGCACCAAAAAACCATAAAAATTACATTTCTTGCTGATATTTTTCTAAAATCTCTAGGAGATTAACTTGGCACTGTGACGGAACCAAATCGATTAAAGCTATTTCACGTTTTCCGCCACCAACCTCGATCGCAATGGATTGTAAAAGATAAATGACATCCTGTTCATCCACCGACTTATCGGAATTAATTAAAGGATAAATAGCTTCAGCGACGACGGTATGCAGCTTGGCATCGGACAAATAAAGATGCCACTTGGCGATATCTATATAGACATTTTCGCCAATGTCAGCGGCTAGAGCTTCGATAAATTCTGCGTTATTAGTCATAGCCTAAAAATAGTCCTATCTTGTTTAAGGCGCTAATTATTTACAACTTACTTTAGAATTATCCTGAAATTCTTAAGAAAACTCTAGCACCGGAAGTTACAATCGCCTTGGTTTTAATAATCCATCTTCAGGTAGATTTTGGTGGCGTATTGGAATAATCCGCAATTACAGAAATATAAATTAGATGGCAGAGCAACAGGGCTAACCAACTGAATGTAAAAATAGGTAACCACTGCCAATCTGTCTGCTTCAAGTTGTGAAAAAACCACAAACCGGAATTAAATACAGCAAAGGTTGCCACATGAACGGCAAAGTTCATCCTGTCATCTAATTTACGGTAATCTGGGTCATTGCGATCGGGTTTACGGGGCCAACGAGGAGGCATAAAATATTTTTTACAAAATAAACAATTTAAAGACTTAATAATTCTACAATTTTAATGTTATCTGCGCCACAAATCTAACGATTATTTTAAATCAACGTACTTGAAGTATCTGTCCGAGGAGTTTCTCCGTCCTACGCTATCTTGATATATGGGAATGCCCACGCGTTCATAAAAAAGGGAGGAGTTAAACAAAGTCAATCAAATACAGGATAAAGAGATAAAATTTTCTTCTGTGCCGATCGCGCAAATTTTCACCGAATAGATAACTCCAGTGACTAAAACTAATTCAGATTTTCTTGCATTAACGGACCCTAGGGTGGCAGGATTGATTAATGACGAACTAAAGCGTCAACAAGACCACCTAGAATTGATTGCTTCAGAAAACTTTGCCTCTCCGGCTGTATTGGCTGCTCAAGCTTCGGTACTGACTAATAAATATGCTGAGGGATTACCCGGCAAACGGTACTATGGCGGTTGTGAGGTAATCGATAAAATTGAGCAAATAGCCATCGATCGCGCTAAACAATTATTTGGAGCGGCGAGTGCAAATGTCCAACCCCATTCTGGAGCGCAAGCTAATTTTGCGGTATTTCTAACCCTGTTGCAACCGGGGGATAAAATCATGGGGATGGATTTGTCTCACGGCGGACATCTTACCCACGGTTCCCCTGTAAATGTTTCGGGTAAATGGTTTGAGGTATGTCATTACGGCGTTAGTCAACAAACTGAACAACTCGATTACGAACAAATCCGCGAGCAGGCGCTAAGGGAGCGTCCAAAGCTCTTGATTTGTGGATATTCGGCTTATCCCCGCGTAATTGATTTTGAAAAGTTCCGTAGTATCGCGGATGAAATTGGTGCTTATTTGTTAGCGGATATCGCTCACATCGCCGGTTTAGTTGCTTCCGGGCTTCATCCAAACCCGGTTCCTTATTGCGATGTGGTGACTACAACTACCCACAAAACTTTACGAGGCCCCAGGGGTGGTTTAATTTTGACTCGCGACGCTGACATGGGCAAAAAGTTTGATAAATCTGTTTTCCCAGGTACCCAAGGTGGACCTTTAGAACATGTTATTGCTGCTAAAGCTGTAGCATTTGGGGAAGCTCTCAAGCCTGAGTTTAAAGATTATTCTGCTGCTGTAATTGAAAATGCTCGTACTTTAGCTAATCAATTGCAAAGTAGAGATTTAAAAATTGTCTCTAACGGGACAGAAAACCATCTTATGCTCGTAGATTTACGGTGCATTGGGATGACGGGTAAAAAAGCAGACCAATTAGTTAGCGATGTTAATATCACTGCTAATAAAAATACGGTTCCCTTTGACCCAGAGTCACCTTTTGTTACCAGTGGCTTAAGATTGGGTTCTCCTGCGATGACAACCAGAGGCATGGGTGTAGCAGAATTTACCGAAATCGGTAATATCATTGCTGACCGTTTGCTAAATCCCGATTCAGATACGGTTGTTGAAGATTGTCGGCGAAGGGTGGCTTCTTTATGCGAAAGTTTCCCTTTATATGAACATCTAGGGGTTGCGGTACCTGCTTTGGCATAATTAAGATTTAGAACCCAAAGCCTTAGTACTCCACCAAGTCAAAATTGCCGGCTAAGGGCAAGCAGGGGGAGAAGAAACTTTTTCTTTTCACAGTAAACCCCGCCTTGACGAACCACTAGAAACAAATAATATTATCAGCGTGGAATTGCTGAGTCGGAAATCGGGAAATTACTTATGCCGACTCAGCATTTCTTTATTTATTCTAAATTGGTTTAAAAATGTATAATTTTACTCAAGTATATGAGTTAAATTACCCGACAACCTAGGGTGTTTTATGCGCCCCACGTGACCTGGGAATCCCTTGGGCATCATACCCCTTCGGCTCTTCCTTCTTCCTTCGGTTTAATTTTGACAAATTTCTGATTTTTAGGATCTTTTTACAAGGTTTTCAAAAAAATAACAATAGATACAAAGAAATAATAAAAATTCAATAGTAAAGGTAGCATTATTAACTTTGAAAGATTAAAATTTTGATATAAAAATTACTACCTTACATACCGCAAAACCGAGGGGATCTACCGTTATCGAACTAGCATTTGAGAAAAATTTTGTAAAACTTGAGTGAAAAACGATTATGACTAATAAGTTAATCAACTTCTCATCAATGTGGTCGCAAATATACGACCATTGTTATGAGAATTATAAAGGTTTGACAAAAAATCCTAAATGGCTGTTGATGCGTAAGATAAGTAGATTCCATTACGGAAGAACTCTAATGAGATATTTATCTCATAGTTCGGTAAAGCAACATCAGTCATCTTTTATAGGTAGAGATTCTGTTTTTAATCCAATTGATATTAATCAAGCCGTTAGAGAACTTAAAACAGAAGGTTTTTATTTAGGTTTAAAACTCAGTAAAGAACTAGTTGAAGAAATTCTAGAATTTGCTCAGACTACCCCTTGTTACGCGAATCGAAAATCGAATTTAGGATTTTATTATCATCAAAAAAAAGAAGCGGAAATTCAAACTAAAAAAGATATTAAAGTTGGTTGTTACTTTAATACTGCACAACTTTGTCCTGCGATTTATAAATTACAAAACGATTCCCAGTTATTAGCGATCGCAGCTCAATATTTAGAAGGAGAACCCATACACCAAGGAAATCAACTTTGGTGGAGTTTTGCAGGAGAATCCTCAGACTGGCAACGTAGACAAACCGCACAAATGTTTCACTACGATCTTGATGATTATCGATTCTTAAAATTTTTCTTTTATTTAACTGATGTAGATCATAAAAGTGGTCCTCATATCTGCGTTCGGGCTAGTCATAAATACAAGAAATTTTCTCATACATTGCTACGCAAAAGAGAAAAAGATCGAGATATTATTGATTACTATGGTCAAGAATCTCTTGTAACTATTTGTGGTAAAGCAGGTTTTGGATTTGTGGAAGATCCGCTATGCTTTCATAAAGGACTTACTCCCACTCATAAAGACCGTCTTTTATTACAAATCGAATTTGCTACAACTGACTATGGAATGCAAAACGATAACAAAGATATTTGTACTCTTCAAGTTTTGAATTCATAAATAAATAACTCTAACTGCATTTTGTGGTACGGGCCACCGCAAAGCCCGTCACCACTTAGAAATAACCTTGGTGATTGTAGGGGTGGAGGGAGCTTGCTCCCGGCGGGAGCTCAACGCCAAAATCCCACACGTATCACCCACCACCAATAAAACACCATAAAACAGGCTGATTATTCAGTATTATCAAGACTCCGAAATAGTAGCGAGTTTTCTGGAAGGTTTCTGATCTATTCTCACAAAGTTAGGAGTTTTCAAAGTCATGGGAATTTGACTTTTGTTCATAATTACGGCTTTATAAGGTACTACTCCAGTTACTTCACTTCCAATACAGCGAGCAGCTACTAGAGATAAATCCAAACTCCTCGGTGGAATATAAGGACCGCGATCGTTTACTCGTACAATTACGGATTTATTAGTTTTTGTGTTACTTACTTGCAAATAAGTATTAAAAGGTAAGCTTTTGTGAGCAACTGTGAGTTCATTTTGATTGAATCTCTCACCATTAGCTGTTAAACGACCGTGAAAATAAGGACCGTACCAAGAAGCTATACCAGACATTGTCTTAACTGAAGGTGTCAATCCATACATTTGTCCTTGAGCTTCTACAAGGGACAATGGACGTGCTTTTAACGCTATGCGTAGATTATTAGTCCATTCAATTGCTAATAAATCTCCACTACGCTTAAGTTTTTTAGAAACCTCTTCTGGAATGGCGAATATAAACTGATTTCCCAAAATCAGCGCTGGGGTTCCATCAACGAAAGCAGGTTTTAATTTAGAAGCATCTAGATTGGGTATTTTTAGCAAGCTAGTCAAACGTTTTTGCATTAAACTTGCTTGTTTTTTCGACGGTACACGAGAAATTAAACGGTTATGTACCCACACTTCGTACTGATTAATTCCCCTGCCTAAAAGGGTTACAGGTTTTGATTTAGAAGGAAAAAGCGGCTGAATAGGATTAGAGAATTTGAAAAAATTTTGCAGCGATCGCAAGATTTTTTTGGGAACCAATTCTTTTGTTTTAGATTTCGGTTCTATTAATTGAGCAAAGTTCAAAAATTCTGGTTTTTTCACCGAATCCTGACTTGCTGAGATTTCTTCGATCGCAGAACAAAATCTTGTTTGAGTATTTCTTGTTTGAGTATTTATTGTTGCCGTTGATGAAACTACAAGCGACTTAGAAGCGGTTGATTTTCCCTGTTTTGTTCCCGAATCTAGGTTCAGTAATTTTGGTAACAATATCGCACTAAAAGAGCTTGTTTGATGCTTTGGCGTTAGAAACGATGAATCACCTTGACTGATTAATCTACCTGAATTAACAGAGATTTGTGTCGTAGAAATACCCGTCTGAATACTTGATGGCAAGCTTTCGGCTAACAACAAAGAAGAACCAATCCAGGACACAACCCAAAACAGTCCGTTAGATAGCATAATTTAAATTAATCAAAAAATTACTGCATTGTCGAAAAGCATCGTTCTCAAGAAACACAAGCAATAGGGAACAATAGTGATGTGTTTCTTCCAATCCTAAACCCAACCAATAACTGTGCGAGTCAGACACTGCCCTAACAGCAGTTCTCAGTATAAATCCAGAACAAGGAAATGAAAACCTAAAAAAGCTACAAAAGTTGTATTCGCTTTTTTCTAAGTGAAACAAGAATTCTGTGATTAGTACTAAGTCATTAAACTTAATCAATATACCTTGGTGTTAGAAATGAGCGCCCCATTAGCGGCTTACTAACAAGCAAAATATCAAATAAACAATTTTTTAATTTTTGGCTCAAACCCTTGATATATATACATATAAGCATTTCAAAATCTATTTATTAGAACTTTTTAAACAACAGATTTTTAATATATATTTATTCTAAATACAACACAATATATCTTTAGCTAGAGGCTATTTTTTTCACTATACCCATTTGCATGCTCTATCATGTTTTAAGGATAAAACAATACAAATCAAAATTTTATATAGCTTGTTCCCATTTACTTACCATTAATTTATTGTTAAATGCATAGATGTATCTTTTTATGCAAAAATAATCAATTTTGTATAATTATCAACAATAGTTAAAAAACCGGGTTTAGAAAGCAAATAGTAACTGTTTCATGTTTCCTTACCATGGAGAAATAGTGCAATATATGACATCACAGATAAATCATTTGATTTTAAAGCAAGTTAATCTCAATAAGCATTTGTGGAGAAAGTGTTAGATTAACTTGACATATTTAATAACTATAAAATGACCGACATTTAAGGTCGGTCAGTAAGAAAAATTGAGCCGCTCCACAAGGTAATAGGCAGTCTTGCAGCAGGGTTTTACCAATATTTACATTTCTTAAAATAGTGAGATTTTTTTGGGTCAACTTACTTATGTAAGAGCAAACATTAGTAACAGTTTTTTGACAGTAGTTAATCCCCTGCATAAAACATGGACAACATTGCCCAGCCTTAGACAAAATGTCTATAGAAAACCCACAATTTTGGTTTGTGTCGGTGCGGCCACCACGAAAAAATTCGTTTTTAACGACAATGAAAGCCGCACCG
>DESS01000104.1:17053-36012 GCA_002361335.1 Richelia sp. UBA3308 | reverse complement strand
AATTAACAACTAAGTCAAGCTCCTCTATAAACCAATGTTTTTTACTAAAACATTTTCGACAAAGTTATCACAACAACTCCCAAAATCATAATCATCGAACCAACGATTCTTTCTTTAATACCTTGTTCTTTAAAAATTAACCAACCCCATAAAACATTAAATAAAGCACTAGTACGTTTGACTGCAATTACATAGGATACGAGAGCTAGTTGTAATGCAGTCATTTGAGATAATATCGATAAAGTATTAGCTAAACTGAGAAAAATTAAGTTTTGACCATTAGATTTAATTTCGCGGATATTCGATTTTGATTTAAAAAATAATATTGGTAAGCAAAATACTGTTACACTTAAATGCCCTGCGATCGCCCACATTATTGGAGAGGAGTTTTGCACGCCGATTTTATCAATATTGGCGGAAATACTCCACACTAATACCACCCCAAACATGAATCTGGCTCCGGTTTCGTTGAATAATGATTTTAGAGGAAATAAATATCCCCTAGTTTTATCTTGAAATTTTAATAAATAAGCTCCAATTACAATAATAAATATTCCCAAAATACCCAGAGGGTTGGGAAATTCACCAACAATAAATGGAGAAGTAATTAAAAGTAGAAGCGGACTAAATGTAGTTATGGGGGCAACTATTGATAAGTCAGAAGCTTTGATGGCTTTGAAAAAAAGTAAATAGGCGATTGTATTAAAAATTCCGATGGCAATTATAGCATACCAAAAGTTATTTCCGATGTTGGGAATATCGTTAAATAACAATAGTGGTAGAGCAAAAATTGCAGTTAATAGATTTAAAGAAAAGGTAGATACGTATTCATCAATCTGAGAAATTGCCTTTTTATTGAAAATATCCCTGACTGATTCTAGAAAAGCTGTGGAAATCGCGAAGAAAAACCAAGACATATTAGTTGTTAGTTTGTAGTTGGGCTTCAGCCCTTCTTAATCCCAGAATATAATGCGCTAAAGCGCTACTACGAACCTTTTTACCCCTCAAAATTAATTTGGTGAAGTACTAATGTTCTGTCCCATTAGTTTTGATATCTATTTTTTCAGTCATATTTATATGACTTCTGCTATTAGACTGGGGTTTTCAACCCCAGGCGGGTGTGATAGAAAACCGATCATATTTAATGTTTTTTAAATCCAAGAATACTTTACAACTTACGATTCCCCTACAACCGAATACCACAAAGCCCTAACTCCATATTGTTTATATTCCGAATCTTGTTCTTCCTCAAGCCATTTTTCCACAGAGACAGCAACATTATCCGATGCATTTGCTAATTTACCTAGCGCATCAGCAGCCTTTTTACGCACAAGATTATCGGAGTCTTTAAGCAGTGGTAGTAATTGGTGTACAACATCATCCGATGCATTTCCTAATTTACCCAGCGCATCAGCAGCCCTTTGACGTACATCTGAATTGGAGTCTGTAAGCAGTGGTAGTAATTGTTGTACAACATCATCCGATGAATTTGCTAAATTACCCAGGGCATCAGCAGTTCTTTCACGCACAAAATTATTGGTGTCTTTTAGCAGTATTAGTAATTCTTCAATCGCTTCTTCTTCTTCTCCCAATGCAGCACGATATTTTTGAAATATTACCCGATCAATACTTTCTTCATGCTTTTTCAACAATCCTAAAACATCATCATTAAACTCAGTTTCATTCAAATTACAAAGCTTATTAAAAACCTGTTGACGAATTTGATAAATCACTTCCGGTGAATCACTAATTTCCAACTCCACCAACCGTTCCAAAATCTCCCGTGAAGGATCATCATCGGAAAGTTTTAAATCAATGGGATCTTCAGCAAGACAATCAGCAGCAAAAAAAAGGTCACGATACAACCATTTTTCATAACGGCTGTTACTATCCAAAATCAACCGAATCGCTTTTGCTGCCTTGTTTGATTTCTGTTTCGCTACTAATAAAAGTAAAACTTCCCTCCAGTGTGAATCATGAATATGGTTCCGAATACTATCTAAAACAACTTGAAAACTATCATCATTTTGATGACGGTAATCGATATCTTCCGCTGCTAAATATTCTTGAAAAGTCTTGTGGACAAATGCATAACAATTTCTACCTTGTACATCCAAAAGACCAGCACGTTCTTGAATATATCCCAGAAAAGAACTTGCTTCTTCTTTTGCTTCATATAACTCAATTTTTTTACGTTTTTTGATACATCGACTCAGTTGTTCAATTAAATCATCTTGATTAATTAAAGTTCCCCCTTCCTTATCACCCGTACTACCTTTACTGTGAATCCAGAAAGCAATTTCTTGCATCAAAGGTTTAAAATCACGAGGTTTGAGATATTCCAGAGGTAGACGGTAATTCAATTCCTTACCAGCATCCCAAGCGGTTAATAAAGTTTCAACAGCCCTTTCATACAATTTATAACGCTCTCTAGGTAATTCAGCACCAACACGATTAATCAAAACAATAATTGTTAGTAGCAGGGGATTTCTTGCGAGTAATTTAATTCTATCTTGTCTTTCAATTGCTGCTTCTAGATACTTTGTCTGATGTGAAGCTTCTACTTGATCGTCGCAATGGCTATCGTACCATTGACTGATAAAAAGTTGAATTTTTTGGTGATCAAAAGCTTGTATTTCATAATGAGGAAAGCCATCGACTCGAAAATAACCGCGTTCGTAACCAGCAGGGCGGGAAGTAATAATTACCCGATTGCGAGAAAATTCCTGGAGAAAACTTTCTAGATGTTGGACAACTTTAACTTGCTGATTTTCTTGAGCAACTTCATCCAAACCATCTAATAAAATTACAACCTCTCCTAGCTCTAACCAATGTTTAAAACAGTCATTGGGTAAATCAGTTACTTGTAAATTTTTAGCAGCATATTCTTCAATATATTTTAAAATATCAACTTCCTTTTGTTGTGCTAATTCCCGAATCCGAATAAATATGGGAATTGTATTTTGATTAATAATATTCTGAGTTAATCCTAAATCTTCTGGCTTTCTCTGGGCTATTTTGAAAGCCAGATAATTCATTAAAGTAGTTTTACCAGAACCAGGGGCACCCAATAAAACTAATTTTTTACCTTTAGATTTATTTGAATCCAGTAAATTTTGGGCTGGAAATGGATTACGTTTTTCTGATTGTTCCCCTAATAGTAAAACCTTTTCTTGCTGTGCTTTGATTAAATCAACTTGTCCTTCGCTATTATTTAGTAATAAATCCGAATCTAATTCTAGTTTTTGATTGAACTTACTTCTTGATACTTCCTCAGCCACATCAACCATTACAAAAATCTTTTCTAATCGTTCAGAAGTACTATTTTCATTAACAGCTACTCGCATACCAACAAAATGATGTTTACTCAATCTATCAGCGAGTTTATTTAAATAATTATCTTTAGCAACCTGAAATTTTAAATATATATTAGTTTCCCATAGAAAAGTATTGACAAACTTCTCCATCCAATCCTTCAAATACTTTTCATCAAAATTTTTAATCTTTGAATGTTCCCGAGCTAAACTTTTAAAAGCTTCAATTAAATAATCTATCTGGGGAATACCTTGATTATTAAAAGGCTTTTGAAATTCGTCAACAACAACATCTTTAAAAAACTTATCTAAAAATCCGCGAATTGAATCCGGTTGACAACGACTAAATAATTCACTAAATAATTTTTCTCCCAACTGACTGCTTGATTTTATCGCAACATTTAAAGCCTTCTCTAACTCACTAGGATTAAGCTTACTTTGAATTTTATCCGATAATGGTTTTGCAACAGCTCCAGCCACCGGTTGCACGAATCCGAGAAATTCTATACCGCTCATAATTCTTACTGCTCTAGTCTTAGATGATGTTTAATAAGTATCGTTTTTAAGCCAATCATCGGATTATCCCCCCTCTCCCCCCTAAAAAAGGGGGGTTAAAGTCCCCTATTTTTTTGTGGAACTAAAATCATTAGCTAGAACCTTGAAATTAGGTTTAACAGTTGAATCTTATACAACTATTTGTCCAAAACCTAAATACCTACCCTTGAAAGAGGTTAAATTCCCCCTTTTTTAAGGGGAATTTAGGGGGATCTGAAAGTCTACAAATTTTATTTATAACTTTTCAAACATCCTCTAATTTAAAAAAAATTAAAATTTATTCCGATGTAAAAATCGTTTTTCCCGTCGAGTTTTCACAGGCTGTTTTCGCAACGGAACAACTTCAGCTTCATTACTTTCTCGTGCAACTCGAATTAGTAAAGATGTCGCAACTAATGTCGCAATTATCGAACTTCCACCGTAACTAAAAAAGGGTAAAGGTAAACCCGTAGTTGGTAAAACACCACTGGCAACACCGATATTAATAAATGATTGTCCTGTAAGTAAAATGGTTATACCAATTGCCGATAATCTGTATATGGTATTTTTAGCCTTAAGAGCTACAATAAAACCTAAAGTGGCGAATACTGCGATCGTTACCAACAGCGCCACACTACCAATAAAGCCGAACTCTTCAGCAAATACTGCAAAAATAAAGTCGCTATCTTGAATTGGTAACCAAGAAAGCTTTTGTTGCGAAAGCCCAAATCCAGAACCCCAAGTATTACCAGAACCTATTGCTAATAAACTTTGAATTAACTGGTAATCTGTATTTCGTGGATCGTCCCAAGGGTTAATAAAAGAAGTAATACGCAAGCGTTGATATTTATTAATAGTAACACTCAAAAGCGCTAACAAAACTCCACCAGCAGCACTACCTCCCAAATATTTGTAAGGTAAACCAGCAGCAAGTGCAATTAACCAGATAGTCATACCGCAAAGTGCAGTGGTACTTAAATTAGGTTGTGCAAGAATTCCTAATAATACAAAACCAAAAACCACCAACCAAGCAATGCGAATTCCCCAACTAAGTCTTTCCCATAATCCAAAAACTCGCGCACTTTGCAATACCAAAAAGGGTTTAATAAATTCTGAGGGTTGAATTGGAAAACCTCCAATAGATAGCCAACGACTTGTACCGTAAACCCCCCTAGTTCCCAAACCTGGAACTAAAGTCAGAAAAATCAACACCAAAAATAACATTAGCAACCAATGGGATACCGCTATTATTTTACGAAACGGTAAATTGACGATGATTTTAAAGAGTATCAAGCCCAAGAATACGGTTATCAGTTGACGCTTGAAAAAGTACAGCCCATCACCATGCTTAACGTCAGCAACTGGATAAGAAGCCGAAAATAGTACCGCTAAACCTACAAATAGCCAAATTAACGTTAACCAGTGTAACAGGCGTGCTTCTAATGCCCAACTGGATACAGTGTCATCGAAAAATGGAATCAGGCGACTTAATTTCACAGCGATTTGGTAAATTAATTAATGGTTTTTGTTTTGGGATTTTTTATTTATACCCGACTTGATAGATTTTAATTGGCAATGAGTGTTTTCCCATAGATGTCTCGGCTTCATTTTTCTTAAAGTTTGGATCTAAATTTGGAATAGTTATAGATGGTAATGTCGTTATCTAGTAATCCAAATTTTAGATTCTTAACATATACCTACCACCTAATTACCAATGCCCAATGCCCTTTCGGCCCAATGCCCTTTCGGCCCTATTGCCTATCTTTTGATATAAACCAAATCTATCTTGTTATAGAGGTTAAAGCTTGCTCAATTGTTCACTATATATATACGATTTCAATTAAACTATTTTTGTTTTCAAGTAAAAACTATGTTAGGCATATTTTTAACCACACTAGCAACTGCATTAAGCTTGCTAATTGTAGATATTGTACTTCCAGGGGTTAACATTGCCAATTTTCCATCAGCTTTAGTTGCTGGTTTGGTAATTGGATTAATAAATGGTTCTATTAAACCTGTATTATCAATACTTACCTTACCAGTTAACTTACTCACTTTAGGAGCATTTTCCCTTGTTGTGAACGGACTTTGTTTCTGGTTAGCGGCTGCTGTAACTCCTGGATTTGCAGTTAAGGGAATTATAGCTTTTTTCATCGGTCCGGTAATATTGTCTTTTGCTAATACCTTTATTACCAACTATTTTGTTGAGAGAAATCTCATCAAAGATAGCGAAGCAAGCAGCAATCCTGAATTACCTTCTAGCTAGTTTATATCACTTTCATTCTTTCAATTTTCAAACCAAAATATATCTTTATATAGAATCCTAAATTTTGGTTTACCTGTAATCTCCTTAATCTATTGTAATTAAAAAAGTAACAAAAATGTTCAAACTTCTACTTGGCTTAATATTACCTCCTGTTGGTATTTTCTTAACTTATGGAATTGGAGTAACTTTATTTATTAATATAGGACTAACCTTATTAGGTTGGCTTCCCGGAAGTATTCATGCTCTGTGGGCAATTTCTAAGTATAACGAAATGAATAAAGAAGGTACTGTATAAGTTCACTATTTTATCTCAGCAAACATCTTATATCGAAGAAAGGGGGGTGGTTAATGTCCACCCTTTTAATTTTGGATTTTCCCTAACCCCGATTTTGGATTGAAAAAAAACAACAACTATTTTTTGTCAGATTCTTTATCTTTTAACCATTCAGCAGCACTCAAAAGTAGCTCTCTTAATTTTTGTTTTAATTCACGTTCTTTTTTCGCTAATGCAGCACCGGCTTCACCAAGTTTTGTTTCCATATCAGAATGCTTTTGTCTTGCTTGGGAAACCATTTCTTCGGCTTCTGTACGAGTTTTTTCGTACCAGGTTTTAGCATCATCCAAATAAGTTTGTACATCAGCATTATCGCCACCATATCTTGCAGCTAAATTAGCCCGTACAATAGCTATTTGTGCTTGTAATTGAGCGTAGCGTTTCTTTAATAAAGACACTTCCTCACTATTTTTAATACTCTCAACAGCAGATTTAATTGCACTTTGAGTTTCAGTAGATTTATCTTGAGTTGTATCTTGAATTTCTGTCAAAATTTCCTCTACTTCTTGCTGAATTTTATCTTCTTCATCATCCAATTTAGCTTGTAATTGCTTAACTTCTGTCTGAGTTTGATTTAAAGCTTCCCTTCGCTTACTATTAACAGCTTCCAGGGCACCTTCAATAGATGCAGTAATTTCTTCTTTAATTTCGCTACCTTTGCCTTGTATGTTTTCTGCCACAGCAGAAACAGCATCTTTTACAAGAGTACGAACTTCAACTGAACCTTCTTTAAATTCAGAAACGACTCCACTAACCGCAAGTCTGACAATTTCTCGAATTTTATCAATTCTTTGTTGTCCGGTTTCTTTAATTTGTTGCAATTCGGTTTGAATTTGCTCTTTGATATTTTTAGTCATATTGTATACCTATGAAGATAATTGAGAAAGCTTTATTAATATTATCTGGCTTTTATATACTGACGCAGCATTATATCAAAATGGTACATCCTTTAGATAGAAAATAACTATGAAACTTAACTGTTTATTTCATAAGATATATGTCTAATAGTTGATAATTGTTCTCCTATGTTTTATAAACTACTGTAGGGAGCAACTGATACAGATACAGGACTTAGGCGATCGCCACTCGGGGCTATGTTGATGCCCTACACTCCCCAGTCTTATTTTTGGTTTTAAATGGATCGAAGTGTCACGCACCCGACAATAAAAATGTGCCAGTAGCATAAGTCCTAAGGTATTCACTCACAATAATGCCAATAATTTTAATTTATAGCGGAAGGTAAGATAAAACCTAAACTGATACTTATCCAAATGATAAATTTTCTCAAAATTATACTCTTAACGTTGTTATTATTGACAATAAATTCCCAACAACCGCTGTTAGCAGATACAGCTGATGGAGCAAAAATTTTTGAAGCGACTTGTGCGGGCTGTCATATAAAGGGTGGTAATATTATCCGACGCGGTAAAAATTTAAAAATGCGCGCTTTGAAAAAATACAAAATGGATTCAGTGGAGGCTATTTCTAATATTGTTACATACGGTAAAAATAATATGTCAGCCTACAAAGAGCGTTTGAGCGAATCAGAAATACAATTGGTATCCACCTACGTTTTAAACCAAGCTAAAAATAATTGGCGAAAGAAATAAAGAGTTAGCAGCAATCCCAAGAGGGAGAAGTCGAAATTCAAAAGTATCAAGGTAATAATTCAAAATTGTTTAAACCCCCTAGGGAAGAATTAAATAAACACTAATAAATAAAAAAGCTAGTTGTTACAAGGATTTAGGTTCGTGTTTATTAAAAGTTAGGAGGAAGGGAGTTAAAATATTTTCGCTAACAGAATTTTGGATTTTTTTTATTTTGGATTGAAAATTTTTGATTAATTGTCGATCGTCCTCCTGAACTGAAGATGATAAAATTTTGTCAAAAAAAAATGATATAAAACTTTTTACTTACGGTTCTTTATGGGGTGGTTTCTCATCTGATAAGTATTTGGGTTCCCCAGAACTGGTATTATTAGCATTAAACACTGTTAGTTTGAGAAAATACCAGACTATAATAAGAGTTTGGGGAGGGCTAGGAATTATTGAAACAATTACTTTCAGTTCTCAAACAAATAGACGGTAAGCATGATGTGAGCGCCCAACGAGGGGGAAGTCAAACGTCAAAAGTATCAAGTATCAAGGTAATAAGTATTAAATCCTCTGGCAAAGAATCAAGCAAACACCTGTATTCTTACAGTGTTAAAAGCCTTGCTAAATCAGGTTTATAAAATGTGTTAGTTAGGAGTATATTAAGTGGAGCAGGTTACATTTTAGATAAACCATTTGTAGGAGGTGTAATCGTCGGTGGAAAGGTTGGTGTTTCTCAACACATACAAGACAACAAAAAAAGATTTAACTTCAACGAAGATCAAGATGATTTAAATAAAATCGACTCTATATCTAATTAATCGCGAGATTTAGACTAATTAATCGGCGATTGTGGCGACAAATACCACCAGATGAACAGCATGTTAAAGTTTAAAGGTCCTAAATCCTAAATCCGTTCCTCAAGGGGCAAGTAGTTTAAACTACAAAGAAAGCACTAAATAACAAATTGTATATTTTTTTGTGACTCTCCAATTCCGTCATTGTCACTCTAAACTCCAACAACGGAATAGATATTAGTTAAGATTATACACAGTTCCTTACAGTTTTTTGTATCTTTTGATAACAAGAAGTGCAATAACTAACTGATAGATAATGCTCCTCAATTAGAAGGTAACTCATGCAAACAAATACTCTGCTTCTTTCCAAACAAATTCCCAATCTGCAATACTCTTCCACAAAAGAGCAGTTTGATGAAACTTGGGCAGCCCCGTTATCGACTCTCCTAGGTTTGGGGCGTGCTGCGGGTGCCGATTTTATCGAATTCTTTTTAGAGCGCATAAATTATATCAGTTGCCTTGCCGAAGAAGATACTATTACTAGCATTAGTCCCCGTC
Source organism: Richelia sp. UBA3308 (assembly GCA_002361335.1). GTDB lineage: Bacteria > Cyanobacteriota > Cyanobacteriia > Cyanobacteriales > Nostocaceae > Rivularia. Next base: position 26,617 of record DESS01000104.1, on the reverse strand, counting down.
TTTCTACGGGTGCGGGGGTGAGAGTATTTCACGGTAATGGTGATTGTTACGTTAGTACAAATGATGTTTCCTTTAAGGGTTTAAAATTAGCTTTGGAAAAAGCATTGGCGATTGTCGGGTTACAATTACCAGCGCCCAACGCTTTTATCCCGGAAATTAATCTGGAATTACTTAGAGACTACGCTACTAAGAGAGGCAAAGATGCATGGCTACCTTTATGTACTACAATGCGCGAAATGGGAGAGGTATTGCTTGATAGTACTAGTGTGTTAAACCAAAAAGCCAATCATATCCAATCCCGGCGTGCTTCTTATTTTCGCGATTGGCAAGAAGTTTTAGTCGCCGCTAGTGATGGAACTTTTGCCCGGGATATTCGTTTGACTCAGTCGGTAGCATTAAGTGTGTTATGTGCTGATGGTGCCCATCGCAGTTCTATAGCCGAACGTGGCGGTAATACCAGTGACCCCAATTTTCTCAAAACTTGGGATTACCAACAAGCGGCAGAGAAAATCGGTGAATCAGCCGGGAAAATGCTGTATGCTGACTATGTAGAATCTGGTAATTATCCGATTATCATGGCGAATCATTTCGGGGGAGTAATATTTCACGAAGCTTGCGGACATTTACTTGAAACTACTCAAATTGAACGTAATACTTCTCCTTTTGCTGATAAAAAAGGCGAAAAGATAGCCCATGAAAGTTTAACAGCTTGGGACGAAGGACGTACTGATAATGCCTTTGGCACCATTGATATGGACGATGAAGGTATGCCAGCCCAAAGAACGTTATTAATTGAAAAAGGCGTTCTCAAAAACTTCTTAGCAGATAGAGCGGGTTCAATACGTACTGGACATCCGAGAACAGGTAGTGGAAGAAGGCAAAATTTTACTTTTGCTGCGGCTAGTCGGATGCGAAATACTTATATTGCAACTGGTGAATATTCTATAGATGATTTGTTCGCTTCTATTGATAAAGGTATTTACTGTAAGAAAATGGGTGGCGGTAGTGTTGGTACTACTGGTGAATTTAATTTTGGCGTACAAGAAGCTTATTTGATTGAAAACGGTAAGATGACTAAACCTTTAAAAGGAGCTATTCTTATAGGTGAAGCCCAGGAAATTATGAATAAAATTTCCATGTGTTCCCAAGATTTATCTTTAGCTCCGGGTTTCTGCGGCTCGGTTAGTGGTAGCATTTACACTACCGTAGGACAGCCACATATCAAAGTTGATTCGATTACTGTTGGCGGACGCTAGGGAGTTTTCGATTTTAGATTTTAAGGACACTGCACCGGCGGAATAATCCCCAATGTTGTAGCAAGTGTCCGTTTTTTGGATTGCCTATATAAACTATTCAGGTTGGGTAATGCCAGTAATTTACCCAACCAAAAATTGATGGGTGCCCTGTAAGTTTTTTCAGGAGGAAAAACTTTGAAGGGAACCATTGACATTCCAAATTAACAAATTAAATTTATAATTATAAATTTAAAATCGTTTCTCTCTATGTGAAATCCTTTTATCCAAAATTGACTATGCCTAACATAAAAGAAATTGCAACTTCAGCTAAAGAAAGTGCCGAAAAGCTTGGGATCAAAAAATTTGACATTTATGGTTCTTCAGTAGATTCAACCAGTGTTCAAGTAGATAGAGGTGAACCAAAGCAAGTAAAAGCCACTAATCTTTCTGGTGTCACCGTGCGAGTATGGAATAAAGATAATACAATGGGTGTCACTAGTACTACGGATACAGATTCCAAAGGACTAGAGTTGGCTTTGAAAACCGCATTTGAGGCGAGTTCATTTGGGGTTAAAGAAAATGTACCTGATTTTAGTCCAGAGTCTAAAACTCAGATAAACAATGGTACATCCCATGAATCAGCAACTCAAACACCCGTTTCATCTTTAATAGATAGTCTGTTATCAGCAGAAAAAGAAGTACTTGCTGCTCATGAAGCGATTAAGGGAGTACCTTATAATTCTTTATCACAACAAGATATCGATCGGTTTTATTTGAACAGCGATGGTGCAATGAGAGCCGAATCCCACTCTTTGGCATCAATTTTTCTCTACAGTAAAACAGAGCAAAAAGATAAAAAACCCCGCAGTGCTGGCGCTTTTAGAATTAGTCATAGTGTCAAGGATTTAGATATTAATGGCTGCATTGAAGAAACTGCACAAAAAACTATCAGTCACTTGAATTATCAAAAAATTCCCAGTGGCAAGTATATCGTTGTGTTTTCTCCAGATGCTTTTATAAATTTACTGGGTGCTTTTTCTAACTTGTTTAACGCTCAAAGTATTCTTGATAAACAAAGTTTGTCTACTCCCGATGATTTGGGTAAGCAAATTGCTTCTCCTTTGCTTTCCCTATGCGATGATGCATTACATCCAGCAAATGTTGGCCCAGAAACTTTTGATGGGGAAGGAACACCTACTCGTCGGATATCGCTGATTGAAAATGGAGTTTTGAAAAGCTTTCTCCATAGCTCTGGTACTGCTAAACGCATGAATGCTACACCCACGGGCCATGCTAATATTGGCGCAAAAGTTACTATCAGCCCGAACTTTTATCATGTTTTTGCGAGTGCAGCACCGGATTTTCAATTCAGTTTAGAAACTGCTGAAAATGTAGTTATTATCGATGATTTACACGCACTTCATGCCGGGGTTCAATCTTTACAAGGTTCGTTTTCTTTACCATTTGATGGTTGGCTAATTAATAAAGGAGAAAAAATTAGTATTGATTCAGCTACTGTAGCTGGAGATTTTCGCGAACTTCTTAAATCAATTGTTTTTGTAGAAAAGGAAGAAGAATTAACTCCCGGAGGAGTTTGTCCCCGCATTTGGGTTGAGGGTTTGTCAATTACGGGAGAATAAATCAACATTAAAAAATATTAGAGACGTGTTGTGAACACGTCTCTTTTATGATTTAAAATTATTTTTTCCAGGAAAATAGCTAGAACACATTAGTGCATATACACCAGATTTTATTTTAATGAAGTACATTCTTACGGGCAGGGATGCCCGTACCACAAGAGTTTTAAATATAAAACTGTACCTCACTTAACTGCAATATGCTGTAATTAACTATTTGCAGCACTTTGCAAGTACATCCCATCGGAAAGGGCGCAACCATTTATAAAGCTTCAAAGCTAGAAAAAGTAATACTTATTAACTTTTGACTTTTCATTTTTGACTTTTGACTTCCGCCTAGCGGTGCTAGCTCTACCCTAATATTATTCGTAATAATTGAAAAGCTGATTATTCAGGGAATTCTCCACCAACACCGACTGAGGTATCGAATACATCAGCACGACTTAAATATGCACCTATTAATGTAGCATCTTCCATTTGAGCGCTATATAGTTGATAATCGCTCAAATCAACATTTGTCAAGTTAGCTTCATTCAATGTCGTGCTATTATTATTTTTTTACTTCTGTAGAATAAACCTCTTTGACATACTCCCACGGATAAAATTTGTTGGATTCTGCCTCAAGGAGCAATTGGAGGCATAGCCCGTCTTAATAGAGAAGTTAAATAAAACCTCTCAATAGGGGTTATGAGCATAATACAAAACTGTACATAAACATAATTCATGACTAAATTGAGTAACCCCAGAGTATAAGTGTTGATTGTTAGCTGATACCAGCAGTAAAAGCGGCTAGATGCACCCTTTGGGATTCCAATGCCTAAGGAGTGAATACTTATCTCAATTGCAAATTTTTGTAAACTTGTACCAAACTCTTACAATAGTAAACTTGACAAAAAGTGCGACTTACTTATAAAACCAAATATTGAAAAACTTTAAGCGCTTTATGAAAATGCGTCGAAGATAACATCATATAAACTTAAATTACTGTAACTGTAAAGATAGATTAATAATTATCGGGTGTTTGAGAACTTAAACTATTAAATTGGAACCATTTGTGTTTAAAATGCGCTCTAACAATATAAATCACTCATATTTTATGTCCAGAGGAATAAATGAAGGCACAAATATAAACTCTCAAACTTTCCGATCAGTTTTTCCAGCCCTGGCTTAATTCCCTCACCCGCTATAGAAACCCATTGCGGCAGCCTTAAAAAATTTACAGGATTTAAAACAATTTAACTCCTTTTATCTCGGGCATTTTAGAATAAACAAGCCTGCCTGTGCAAGGGAGCAATTCTAAACCATAGTCTTCGATCGCTGTTCTATGTTCCCAGAATAAATCAGTAAATGTATTTTGGGTATTAGTTAAAAAAGTAACAATTATTTCACAAGGATGACTGCAATCAACGCGCGTTGAGATAATGTATAGTTTAATCTAGCTACCTACGTATAATCGCGATTTCGCTAAAATAACGAAACCATATCCTTAAAAATCAACACAGCGCAAGTAAAGCATCTAAATCAACAACACTTATGAATCAACTTAGTAATGGTTTTACCCTATTCCTTAGTCTGTTAGTGGAGGCATTACCTTTTCTATTGCTAGGAGTTTTATTCTCCAGTATGCTGCTATTTTTCGTGGATGAGCGTACATTGGTGGAAAAAGTGCCCAAAAATCCATTACTCGGTGCTTTAGTCGGTAGTATGGTGGGTTTTCTGTTTCCGGTGTGCGAGTGCGGTAATGTTCCTGTGGCGCGACGGTTAATCATGCAGGGAGCGCCCACATCTATGGCTATTGGTTTTTTGCTGGCAGCACCGACAATTAACCCGATTGTAATTTGGGCCACATGGGTTGCATTCCGCGATCAACCGGAAATAATAGTATTAAGAGTAGTCTTTTCTTTAATAATTGCCACTATTATTGGCTACGTCTTCAGTTTTCAAAAAGACTTAAGTCCGATTCTTCAACCTACAATTGCTCGCTATTTAAAATTTAATAAACGACAAAAAGCTGAACCTGTAGGACTTTTGAAGGCTTCTAGTTTGCAACAGCAAGCAGCAGTACCGACAATGTTAAAACCAGGTACTTATTTACTGGGTGGAAAACTCGGTCAAACCATGCGAATGGAAACTGCAGCCATGCAAGCCACTGTGGCAACTTCTCCTCAGAGTAAACCCGTATATGACAAAATGAGATTAGTTGTAGAAAATACAATACAAGAATTACGGGAGTTAGGTGCCGTATTGGTTTTAGGAAGTGCGATCGCCGCAGCAATTCAAGTGCTAGCACCCCGTGAATTAATTCTCAGTTTGGGTGCAGGGCCAATTAGTTCTATAACTACAATGTTAGTACTTGCGGCAGTTGTATCGATTTGTTCTACAGTTGATTCTTTCTTTGCTTTATCTTTTGCTTCTGCATTTACTAGTGGTTCTTTATTAGCATTTTTAGTTTTCGGTCCAATGATTGACCTCAAAGGTGTTGGTTTAATGTTATCAATATTCAAGCCGAAAGCAATTATTTATCTTTTTGCATTAGCAGCACAATTAACTTTTCTGATGTGTCTGATACTTAACCTACATTTCATTTAAAAATATTCAATATTAATAGAAAAAATTATTGTATCAAAACGATTAATCATAAATATTTGGGTGCATAAATATTTTGCCTAGGTACTTAATGCCTGTTTCTATGAATGATATTTTTCCCTTGATTGTGGTTTATTGTTAAAATTCAAAAAAAAATGCCAGCAAATGTAATTTGGATTGACTGTGATTTTTATTAAGTAAAACTAAAATTTTACCATTAAGTAATAATTCACGAGCGCAACTGTTTTCGGCTCCTCACTCACATAATTAACCAGCAATGAGTTCAATCAAAAAACTCCAATCGAAAACTTTAAAAAAGTTACTTCCTTGGCTAGATGTTATTGCAATAACAGCTTGGGGATTTTTACTACTTAAATATTGGCTGACACAAGAGCTATATTTACTTATTCATCCGAATTACTTCGCATTAGTTGTATTCGGTGGTATCGGATTCATTATTATTGGAATAGCTAAAGGACTACAAGTTTTTCGACAACCCCAGGCTATTCCAAACGTCCAACACATAAGCTTGATACCCCCTCGTTTCGGTAGCATATTACTAATAGCAGTAGCAATAACCGGGTTTCTTATTACACCTCAAGTATTTGCTAGTGACAAAGCATTACAAAGAGGGGTAACTGACTTAACAGGAGCAAATTCTCGTCTCCAACCCCAGTCATTCCGTGCTTCCATTCGTCCAGAAGAACGTTCTTTGGTAGATTGGACACGTACCCTTAGCGTTTATCCAGAGCCGGATGCATATACAGGGCAGAAAGTAAAGGTTACAGGATTTGTAATTCATCCCCCGGATTTGGGCAATGAATATTTATTTATAGCGCGATTTGTGCTTACTTGTTGCGCCGCAGATGCTTATCCAGTAGGTTTGCCTGTCAAATTAAAAGCAGGTGAAACAAGAGAAGAATTTAAAAAAGATAGTTGGCTTGAGGTTGAAGGAAAAATGGCAACAGAAACTCTTTCGGGTAAGCGTCAATTAACAATTATCTCCAATTCGGTGAAACAAATTTCTCGACCCAAAAATCCTTATAGTTATTAAATAGTAGATAGCAATTTTAATGACGAGTAACGAGTAACGAGTAACAATTAACAACTAATAACTAACAACTAACAACTAACAACTAATGACTCACAAATAATGAGACTTTCCAAGACTTTTAATCAACCCTTAGACAAAGTTGCTTCAGTACTAATATTAATTTTAACGGTGCTGATTGGTATAATAATATCCCAAGGTGATGTTGTTAGACCAACCGTTCGGGATTTTACCTGGCAAAATCAAAAAATTGGAGCGGATGATATATCTTTTACTCTTAACTTTAGCCGCCCAATGGATATTAAAAGTGTAGAAGATAATTTGCAAATTGAACCGCCTTTAGCTGGCAAAATAAGTTGGGCGGGACGAAGGATGGCTTATACACTTTTAACACCAGCCCCCTATGGAGAGAGATATACAGTACAATTGGAGGATGCTAGAGATAAATTTGCTGCTGCTACAGGAACAAAGAAATCTATCCAACCTTTTACAGGTACTTTTCGCTCCCGCGATCGAGTTATTCTTTATTTAGGTGCCGATAAACAAGAAAGAGGACGATTAATTCTCTACAATTTAACTCAACAGAAAAAAACATTACTAACTCCTAAAGATTTGGTGGTATTGGATTTTGAACCATTTCCAAATGGTGAGAAAATTTTATTTTCCGCTCATAGTTCCAGTAGTCAAGATAGTTTATCGGCTAAATTATATACAGTCACAACAGGTATTTCCGGAGAAAAACAACGAAAAGCAAAACCATCAGCTAAGGTTGACTTATTTTTAGATAGCAAAAAATATCAAATCCTCAAATTTGACTTATCTCCTGATGGAAAAACTATAGTTTTACAAAGGGCGCATCAAAAGAATCCCAGTGATTTCGGGCTGTGGTTTGTGTCAATTGAGAATAATCGCAAAGCAGGGGAACCCAAACGCATAAAAAACGAACAACCTGCTGGAGACTTTGTGATTACTCCAGATAGTAAAGCTGTAGCAGTAGCCCAAGGAAAAGGAACAGCGATACTACCGATACAAACAGACGCTAGTAAACCTCTAGATTTTCTACCACAATTTGGTGTACTGCAAGCTTTTTCAAAAGATGGCTCTCAAGCAGTTTTAGTAAAATTCAATACGGATTATACCCGAGATTTGTTTTTAGTTAGCAATAATGGTACTCAAAAACAATTAATCAAAACTACAGGTTCGATTATTAAATGCGAATTCGATCCAGCTTCACCCACTCTTTATTGTTTGTTAACCCAGTTATTACCAGGGGATAACTATCAGGAACAGCCATATTTAGTGGCAATTAATCTCAAAACGGGACAACAGAAGCCACTATTAGTATTACCTGCCGACAAACGAGACTTACACATGAGTTTGTCCCCCGATGGTTTGGGATTATTATTTGACCAAGTAGTATCAATAACAGATACCACTACTTCAGTGCGGGGAAACTCTTTAAAAACAGATGACGGGCAGGAAATTAGCACCAGTAGTTTGTGGTTAATGCCATTGTTACCCGTTGCCGATAGCGAAGTTACAGCAGAACTAAAACCTGAAAAAATACCTTTAGTAGGATTTTATCCCCGATGGCTACCTTGAAAACCTAAAATCTAAAATCCAAAATGTTTTCGCTTAAAGGTTAAAATTCCATTTCTTTATCCCCTTCCTTGTCTCCCCATCTCCCCATCCCTCTACAAATTATCTCTGTTACGATTCATACTTGTTGAGGGGGGCGAGTCATTTGTTACATTAGAATACAGTGTCAAAATTCATAGGAGTCATTAGATAGGGCAGTAACTTAAAAATCACTGTTGTAGTACAAAAGTTTGGATCTGAATAACCTTACTAGTCTTTTCAAATTCGATTTTTTGCGTCAAAAGCAGAAAAAACGACAACTAGCGCCATAATTGATCGCTAATATCGGAAAAATTATGCCTTGCCTTGATCTTCATATTTTGTTAAGACAGCAACAGGTATGTTCCCCATCCATAGCTAATACAATGGGCGGGGTTAGGAGTAGGAAGAGAATGGCTGCCTAGTTTACTAATTCTAGGATGGTAGCTTTAGAGCAATCCAAATGCCATAAAGAAACGATGAAGAATTATAAAGTATTGTTTGCTTTTAAATAGAAGCTGGTGGGTGAAAAGTGATGCATGAAGCCCAAACCCCAAATAATGGGGCTTATATTCAAAATTTAAATTCTATTGATTTTCTGCAGTCGCCGGTTGGGGCGACTAATCCATTCCATTCGATTTTGGCTGATGAAAATAAGGCAAAGAAATTACTTTTGCTAGCACCAGCTTCTGAGGAAACACCGCTAAATGAAGCTGTGAATTCTTCGTCACATGAGGAAGTTCCAGAAGATATTAATAGAAAAGTAGAAATAACAATTGATTCTCAATTGAATCAGTTACCTCAATTAGATGAGGAAACGAACTTGGAAAATCCTTCAAAGGATGATTGGGTTGCTGAGCCTAACGCCGAGGAACAAGCGATAGTCAATGCTGAGTTCCAGAAACTTCTGGAATTAAATGAAGAATTACGTTCTGCTAACAATAAATTGTACGAGCAAGTAGAAGAATTAACTACTGCTTTAAGGGATTCAGAAGCAGCTTTGCAGCAACAAACAAAGCGTTCAACTGTTGCAGAATCCATGTTGAAACAACAAAATCATGAATTAAATGCTGCTCAGGCACAGATACAATCTTTGTTTGAACAGATAGAAAATACGGTGCAAAATGTTCAACGTCAAGAAAGTTTAGCTGAATCATATAAAACACAATTTGAACTTAGTCAGCAACGTCTGGCTCAGTTGGAACGGGAATGTGCTTTACTACAAACTAAGTACAATGAAGAATCTCAGCTTTTATTGCAATCAGAAAATGCTTCTCGGGAGTTACGTACTAGACTCAAGCGTCAGCAGCGGCAAACTTTACAATTTAAGGCTGCTTTAGAAAAGAGTTTGGAAACATCAATTCCTGGTTACGATACCTTAGATGATGGCGATCGCAGTTTAACGGACATACCAAATAATTTACACTTTAGTAAATCG
>DESS01000104.1:282-16962 GCA_002361335.1 Richelia sp. UBA3308 | reverse complement strand
ATACAAAAGGATCTTTGGGAAGATATTATTGCAACATCGGCATCGAATGACGGTGAAAATCCGATTCAGGAAGAATCTTCTAGTTGGGAATTTTCAGCTAATCCCGATATCTTGCCTGAAGATACACAGAATAATCTAACAGAAGATTCCACGATCGATCAAAACATAGATCGGGATTTATGGGATAAAGAAGTACCTGTAGATCAAGTTGTTTCCCCCTCAGATTCATCGGAATTAGGAGATAAATTAGATGATGTTATCCAAACATTTTTTGCTTCTCAAACGGAATCTGAATTATCACAATCTGCCCCAAAGCAAGATAAAGAAATTTCAGAAGAAGCCGTAATTCCCGATTGGAAAACACTCATGGAATCTAGTGGAATTAATAATAATTTTGATACGGAGCAAAATTCTTCCCCTCAGCAAGAGGATAAAATGGGTTTTAGCTCATCCATGAATGAGAAATATACTGACGAAACTGAAGATTATTGGGAAGAAGTTTCCCATTATCCAGCTTTTGACGTATCGGAAAGTGCTTCATCTTTTGATATACTCAGTAATACTGATTCTCACAATAATTCTCCCTCACCGTTGATTTATCCCAAACGTCCACCGAAAGGGCGAAAATCTTTTGCTTCTGTGGAATTGCCAAAGTTTCCTCAGAAGAATGATCAAAATAATGGGTAATCGGATTTTGGCGTTGCCTACCTCGTTATTAATTTTGATGTAGAGACGTTAATTTTGATGTAGAGACGCAAGGGTATCGCGTCTCTACAAGGGTTGTGGATATCCAATCAATCAAATTCATACATCAAATCACCAACGCCTTTTGTTTTAATAACTGGAATTTCAGCTTGAGAAGGATTGTCTAATTTAATCGCCACTAAACCTTCTTGAAAAGCTCTTTGAAATATATCTTGCTCTTGGGGAGTTTCATAACCCAATCCATCATAAAAACCTTGAGCGAATTCAATTGCGGATTTATCTTGAATGGACTGGTTCATCCCAATGGCATAATTAATATATTGACTAATTGCTTCAGCGGCTTTTATGGAATGACAAGCATTTAATACGACGCATTTGACATAATCGGCGTGGAGTTGAAAAACTGATGCTAATCCAGATGCTGGAACAGGTTTATCATGTCCCATATCATCTTCTAAGACTAAACTACCATCTTCTAAACCGTGTCCACAGAAATGGACAATTTGGGGTTTTTGTTCTGCGATCGCTCTTCGGATATCTTGCGATCGAATAGCGGTTTTGATTTCAACTTTGAATATATCACGTTTTACGGTACGTCGGATACATTCTTCAATAGAGCGAATTTCTTTATCCAAGCGGAGATTGTGAGGGATTGCTGCTAAATTCAATATTTTTTGTAGTTGAGTAGTTTCATCAGTTGATTCGGCGAGGTGTTTTTCTAATGGTGTGTTGTGTTGGATTCCGATTTGATCACCATTTATTGTGGTGTCTCCTGTATTGATATTACCGATATTTCCATTAATGTTAAATTGATTTTGATTTTGAGAATTGTCTGACATCTTTTTAATCGTTTGATTCAGTTTTTTGGTTGTTTTGAGTGCCTATTTGATTTCCTCCGATGTTGACATCTCCTGTATTTAGGTTGCCGATATTTCCCTGAATTGTAATATTTGATGATGTGGAATTAGTTGATTTTTGTTCGTCTTCTATTGGGGGAGAATGGAAAATTTCATGATTATAAAATTTATATCGTTCTTGAATTTTTAATATTATATCTTTTGCTTCATCTGTGCCATTCAGAAATAATTCCCACATTTGAGCGATTTTATCTGAACCTGCTATTTTTTCTAATGCATCTGCGGCTCTCCAACGAACATCGTCATCTTCATCATTTAAAGCATTAATAATAACATCAACTGCCCTTTTACTGCCGATTTATCCTAATGCATATGCGGCTCTCCAACGAACATCGTAATTTTCATCGTTTAAAGCATCAATAACAGCATCAACTGCCCTTTCACTGCCGATTTCTCCTAATGCTGATGCGGCACTCCTACGAACATCGGAATTTTCATAATTTAAAGCATTAATAACAGCATCAACTGCCCTTTCACTGCCGATTTTTGCTAATGCTAATGCGGCACTACTACGAACATCGGAATTTTCATGGTTTAAAGCATTAATAAGAGCATCAACAGCACAATCTGAACGAGTAATTGCTAAAAATTCGATTTCTAGAAATTGGGGTAATTTTTTTTCTAAAATCCAATCAATAGGTTGTTGTTGAAAATCCGGTTTCACCTCTCCCGCCAACCGCACACCCAACATTATATCTACATTAAAACCTAACTCTACCACCCACAATGCCTGCTTTTCATCTTCAACCAAAGCTAACATCAAAGCTACAGGTTCAGTCCATTTGAGTAAGTTTAAATAATCCCGTTTTAATTTATCATCACTAATCTGGGATAATTTACTCAGCAAATATTCCGCCGCATAATATTCTTGTAATAACTGGTGACGAAACTCAATTTTGCCACCACTTCCTACCTGAATTAAATGATATTTAAGTAAATCTTCCAACCAGCACTTTGCATTATCGCGGGGTTTATCAAATTTCTCTTCAGTTAGATATTTAGTAAAAATCTCTTCTACTTCCTGCTTAGGAATTGCAACCCGAAATTCCGTTACAGGTTTCCCCTGCATCATCTTAAACGCCAAATATTCCAGCAAAGATTTCCACCAACGCCTTGATTCTGCTGCAACTGCAACATCTCCTCGCCAATTGTTTTCATAACTTTGGGTAAATAAACGAAATACCATCCCCAAATTAGCTGGAATATTACCAGTTTGCTGAAATAATCCACATAACATCCACAGCAACAACGGCGTTTTACCAAATTCCTGTAGTCTATCCCCCAACCGCTGCAACATTTGCTCTCCCTGCTGCGGTAGATACGCCATCACAAACTCCCGCATCTGGGTTTCATTTAGGGGTTGGATTTCCAACTTTTTCTCAATTGCCAAATCACCACCCAAACCCAAATCCCTGGTGGTGAAAATCATTGGTGTCTGGGGGTAGTCTTTACGAAATATGGCAACTTGTCGCCGCGCATCTTCTGAAGGGAGTTCGTTTACACCGTCGATGAGCAGCAAAAATTTACCTTGACGCAGTAAATTTTTTAAAGTTGTTTCATCCAGGTTTAGGTTTGTATCGTGTTGTTGTAAAAATGCTTGGATGCGTTCAAAAATAGAACTTTGCCAATAGCGTAATTCTACAAGTACAGGGATAGTTTTGTTATTTTCTGAACTTGCCGCTTGTGCTGATTCCAACAATAACCGTGCTAAAGCCGTGGATTTACCCGAGCCAGGTTTACCCACTAATAACACATGATTTGCAGCGTATTTACGAATTCCTTCTAAAACAGGTAAACGTTCTGTTTTTTCTTTTTCCTGTTTTTCTTGTTCTTGTTTGGGTTGTATTGTTTCTACCATCAACCCAAAATCAAAAGGTGATGAAGGCGATGAAAATTTTTGTTCTTGCTGTTTTTTACCTTCCGCATCTGTCAAAGTATAGAGATTCCACCAGCATTGATAATTTTTGCTGATGGCTTCTAAATAGCTTTTAAATTGTGAATTGTTAACTGTTGTCAAGTAAGGGTTTGATGGCTATAAAGGTATAAATTAGGTATCAGTTTAAACCATGAAAGTCTTAAAAGCGAGGCAATAAAGCTAGATTAATTACTTGATTTTTCATGGCAAAATTAGGCTTTTATGCTTAATACTGAGTGACTAAATCACATTAATATTTACACAAGTAATTAAAATTATAGCGTTGCTGATTTGATTTATTAAACCAATGGATTCAAAAACCAAAACGTTTGATTGAAAACCGAAATATTTGTAGAGACGCAAGGGTATCGCGTCTCTACACAGGTTTTAGTTATCTAACAAATTAACTCCTAACCGTTAACTGATTTTCAACTTTCGGTTGATAATTTCGATTTTGAGCAACCGGTTTACCAGTAGTAACAGCATAATTTATAGCCAAAAGTCGCAACCACAACCCAGGAAACCGAGGTTCCAACTGTGGCTGTATTTGACGGATAAATCTCCCAAACCATTTACCTAATAAAGCACTAACTATACTATGGCGAGCAAAATCTATATAATTACCAACCCATCTCAGTAAATCTTTTGCTCCCGCAAGTTCCCAAATCCACAATAATAATGCGGGATTTTTCTTAGCCGCTTTCAATGCCAATCTGTTAAATGTTGATAAATCGAATCTATCCTTAATAAAATTTTCTGTTACTTCTGGAGGCTCGTCTGCTAATAACCCAAAGAAGTTATTCAACATGGCATTTATCCGTTCTGGTGGTATAAATTTTCCCGTGGGAACCATCATTCCTTTGGAAAACATCCACGTTACGGCAATGTTATTTTGGAAGGCACGAATTTGATTTAGATGTGTTGCTGAAAGTAAATCATGTTTGAGGGCGGTATCTAAAAGTTCCGTTAATCTACCGAGATTCCGTACTAAAGAACCAAAACCAGTAAATACCAACGGAGACTGAAGCGATGCCGCATCACCAATCGCTATTACACGATTAAAAGCAACAGTGCGATCGCGACTTCCTACACTGAAATGTGCCGGTATATATCCAAAGGTGGGCTTTTTCCACACTAGTTTATCCATATCGCAACGGCGATACTCTGGCAATATGGTGAAAAAGTCTTCATACATCTCCAGTAAGGAACCGGGATTTTCCGGGTTTACTTGGTGATAATGAAATAAGTAAATTGTTAGATCTTTGTTCTCTCCAGGAAATAATTCCCAAATCAACTGTCTTCCCCGAGAAATATCCCCATGACTGTTAAGAACATCACCATATTGTGAATCCCAGACTTGAGGTTCAAATCCGCTTTCCACAATGCCTCCGACTGTCGGACATACGCTGTCAAAAGCCCGTTTCCCGTTCATTTCCCATGCAATTGGTGATGCCGTTCCCATGGCATCTAATAGCAATCTGCCACTGACAAATTTTTCCGAATGCGATCGCAAATCCTTAAGTGTCAGAACAATTTCAGATGGATAAATATCTGCTTTAATAAACTCCGTTTCATCCCAAATTTCACCGCCTGCTGCTCGCAGTTTTTCACCGCATAATGCCAGTAATTTTTCTGATTTCAAAGGTATATTCAGAACCTTTGGCGTATGTAGAATTGGCGCTTTTATCTTGCTGGGGATATAAGCATCAAAAAATTTATTAAATCCGTCTTTATACTCTCGGGCAATAATTGATTCTACTTCATCAGAAGTCAGCAAGCCCAAATCGATCAAACTTTGAATTTCCGATCGAGAAATATTCCACTCCCGATTCATCCTTCCAAAAGGTAAACGCTCCACCAACAGTACTTTGTAACCAAGCCTCGCCATTACTGCTGCATGGATAACTCCCAAGGCACCGCCGATGTAAATTAAATCGTAAGTCGGGGAAGAAGACAAGGAGAGAGAAGGGGGGCTTTCATCGTAAGAAAACAAAACCTGTCGCGGCTGCTGGGGATTCCTTACACCTTCACGCCAACGCTTTTCCCACCAATAAGCACGTTTTAAATCGTATTCCCCGTTAGGCATTTTCTGAAAATACTTAACGGTAAGCGGATAATAATCAGCTAACGCTTCAAAAATTGATTCTTTGGATAAATCAATTGCAGGTGGTTGGGGATAAACATGAGGAAAGCGATCGCGAATCAATTCAGTAAGCTTTCGTACTATTTGTTTCTCTTTTGGAAAATTATCGCCCCATCGAAACACCTTTAAATAGGTGGTTCTCATCACATTCCATACAAATACGGATAATTCATTTGGTAACTTTTCCGTAATATCTGAAGCAACAGATGTAGTATCAGACGACTTCAAACGAATGCCAGCAGACGTTAATATTTTGTCACAAGTTCCCGGGTCAAATTCTGCTTGCAACCAGCGTCTTACTATTGCTGTATCAGGAATTGGGATTTCTAAATAAAGAATTTCTTTCATTTTTGGTGCCAATCTCCCAAAAATCTACTCATTAAGACAGATTTAAGAAAGCCGTAAATCACGGTAAACTCCGCCCTATCGGTTGAATAAAAATTCTGTAAAGAAAGTTTAAGAGTTCGCAATTTTTGTTGTTCCTTTAAATATTTACACACGACATGAATTATCCCATCCCAGACAACCCCCAAGAAATATTTGCCATGAGGCAACAGCCGGTTGATGAGGAACTGGTTGCTGTAGCGATCGCGGGCGTAATCAAATTAGTCAGTTCCCAAGGGCAATCATTAGAAGAATTGACTTCGCAAGTTTTAGCAGAAGATGCTTTACTTGATAAACAGCAGCGTCGTTGGTTAAGTCAAGTAGTAGCACAAGCATGGGAAAATTTCGCTTAACTCCTCCCAAGGAATATAAATCGTCAAGAATATCCCGAATTAACTAAAGAATCTGTTTTAAGCCTGGTTCAGCAATCATAAAATCGGTGTGAGAGTGTATTTTATATTTTTGTCTAGCATTGGTAATGTAGGCATTGAGAAGTGAGTGGTGAGTGGTGAGTAGTAGTAGGGGAATTCCTGCATTAGAGCACTTTGCTTTTTAATTGAAGTACATAGTTATATCAAGTAGCTGTTGTGGTACGGGCTTCTAGCCCGTCAGAGTGGTACCACGCGCCTTCCCCAAATATGCTGTATCTTCCCCTTGTCCCCTTCCTTGTCCCCCCATCCCCCATCTGTTCTATTCAAAAACCTTTAAAGGCGAATCTACCTGGCAGTGCTTGATTAAACCATATTCTAATCCTTCTACTACTGCTTGATAAGAAGCTTCCAATATATTGTTAGAAACTCCTATAGTTGTCCAACGCTGCTGTCCATTTCCCAGCTCCACCATTGCCCTGGTTGTGGCTGAAGTTCCCGTATGGCCGTTGAGAATTCGGACTTTGTAATCTGTTAATTTAAATGTATCTATTTGTGGATAAAATTTCACCAAAGCCTTGCGTAAAGCGGCATCCAAAGCTGCAACTGGTCCATTTCCTTCCGCTGCTTCCCAAATATCTTGATTCTTGACAGCCACCTTCACTGTTGCTAGGGCTTTGGTGGTTTCTAAACCTTTTCCTAAATCACAATGGATTTGAAAGCCTTTGACTTGGAAAAATGAGGGACGAGTTTGTAAAGCTTCCCGCATCAACAATTCAAAACTGGCTTCTGCTGCTTCAAATTGATAGCCTTCACTTTCTAATTGTTTGAGCAGTTGTAATATTTCCCGGGTTGCTGAATGATTTTTATCAAGTTCAATGCCAAATCCACTGGCTTTAGCTAAAACATTGCTGACACCAGCTTGTTCGGAAATTACTATGCGGCGAGAATTTCCGACTGTCTCCGGTTCAATGTGTTCGTAAGTAAGGGGATTTTTTTGTACTGCCGAAACATGAATACCTCCTTTGTGAGCAAAAGCCGAACGTCCGACAAAGGGGGCGTGTTCGTCAGGGGCAAGGTTAACAACTTCACTTACAAAACGACTGGCTTCTGTAAGATTTGATAGCTTGTTATCTGCAATGCATTTGTAACCCAACTTTAATTGTAAATTGGGAATTAAAGAACAAAGATTAGCATTACCGCAGCGTTCCCCATAACCATTAATTGTACCTTGGACCATTTTAACTCCAGCCATGACTCCAGCTAAAGCATTGGCGATCGCCGTATCAGAATCGTTATGAGTGTGAATTCCCAGTTGAACATCTTGAGGGCAGCTTTCGATCACATCAGTAACAATTTGTGAAACTTCATGAGGTAAAGTACCACCATTTGTATCGCATAAAACTAACCATTCAGCACCGGCATCAATAGCAGTTTTTAGAGTCTGTAAAGCATAATCAGCATTGTGCTTATAACCGTCAAACCAATGTTCGGCATCGTATATAACGCGACGACCTTGAGAACGAAGATACTCAATAGTATCGCGAATCATTTCTAAATTTTCTGCTAAACTGGTTTTCAGACCTTCGGTGACGTGCAAATCCCAGGACTTACCAAAAATAGTAACCCATAAAGTGCCACTGGCAAGAATCGCTTGCAACATTGGTTCGGAACTTGCTTTTTGTAATGGTCGTCGAGTCGAGCAAAAGGCAACAATTTGGGCTTGTGTAAGTGGTTGTTCTTGCAACTGCCAAAAAAGCTGTACATCTTTCGGATTAGCCCCAGGCCAACCACCTTCAATAAAAGGAATCCCCAGTTCATCTAATTTCCTAGCGATACGTAACTTATCTTCTAGGGAAACCGATAACCCTTCACGCTGAGTACCATCTCGTAGCGTGGTGTCGTATATCCAAAGTTGGTGTGAGGAATTTACGGTCATAATAATAGAGAGTAGAGCAACAAATAAGAAAACGATGTGTCAATATACAACAATAAAAAGCTAGTTTGGTAACAATTCGATGCCCGTTGTTTTAGCTCAACCTAAGACAATATTGTGTATGCCTTCTGCGGGCGTTGTAGTTCCCAGACTACCGCTTCAATTTTTGCAGCAAAATGGCATTGACCTTTATAACGGCAATTAATACAGTAATTAAAATTAACTGTTAATAGTTTTGGTAAGCCTACAAAGGCGATCAACCTACAGTTGAAATGCAACAGTGCTACACTTTCCATTTTCCTGACTGAAACATTTTTGACCTTGGTCAAAAGCCTGATTTTACATGCCGGAAAATTGGAATATCAAAAAGTTAGAAAAGATACCACCATTACGCTAATTAGGAGATAACACACAAATGGGTAGATGGACACCGTTAATTTTGATGGCAGGAGGCTTGGCGATTTTGCTAGGTACATTATTAGGTATAAATTTTCCTATGGATGGACGCAATGCTCAAGCTCCCACAAGGAAAAAAGAATCACAAGTCCTTCCAGCTAATATTAATGTTAATAGTACTGCTACAGGACTAGGATCTTTTGGAGAAAACAAAAATCAAAGCAGCGTTGCCCAGAATAACAATAATAGCGACCAAAAAACTGTTCAAACTGCGCCAACAACAACCGCCCAAGGCAATACAACAACTGATTCTACTACACCATCAACTACTACTCCTCAAGGAGGAACCACAACTGGAAATAAAGCACCAATTCGCGCTTTATGGTAAAAAAACTAGTTGTTAGCAGTTGGTTATGAGTTAGTAATTATGAATTATCAGTTATCAGATGTAAGTTATTAGCTATTAGTTATTTGTTACTAGTAAGTAATAACTAATGACCAACCTCTCGGCTAACTGACTAATGACTAGTGACATTTTAATTATTGGTGGCGGTGTTATCGGCTTAGCAACAGCCATCGAACTGAAACTACGCGGTGCAAAAGTCACCGCGATAAGCCGAAATCAAAAAGCCGCAGCTACCACAGCAGCAGCAGGAATGTTAGCACCTTCTGCCGAAAAAATTGCCGATGGTGCTATGCTGCAATTGTGTAATCGTTCGCTATATTTATATCCAGATTGGACGAGAAAATTAGAAGAAATTACAGGTTTAGATACTGGTTATTGGGCTTGCGGTTTTTTATCCCCAGTTTATGGCAGCAAAGGGGACAAGGGGACAAGGGGACAAGGGGACAAGGAGACAAGGGGACAAGGAGACAAGGAGATTAATATCCGCTCCATTTCCTCCTCTGGGGCTGACTGGTTAGATAAACAAACAATCCATCAATTCCAACCCGGATTAAGTGAAGAAGTAGTTGGTGGTTGGTGGTATCCTGAAGATGCTCAAGTCGATAACAAGGCTTTATTCCAAATACTTTTAAGTGCGGCTGAAAATCTTGGTGTTGAAATTCAAGAAGGTATTACGGTAAAAGGAATTATTCAACAGCAAGGACAAGTAAGGGGCGTACAAACTAATGCTGGCACCCTTCACGCTTCTGTATATGTGTTAGCAACTGGTGCTTGGTCTAATCAATTATTTCCTTTACCCGTGCGTCCTGTCAAAGGGCAAATGTTGAGCGTCAGAGTACCTTCGTCTGCTCCAGAATTGCCTTTGAGTAGAGTCTTGTATGGAGATGGTATTTACATCGTACCCAGACGCGACGGCAGAATCATAATTGGGGCTACTTGCGAAAATGTGGGTTTTACTCCCGGAAATACACCCTTGGGCATTGAAAATTTGCTGCAAGGAGCCATTAGGCTATATCCCCAAATACAAAATTATCCTATCGAAGAACTTTGGTGGGGATTTCGTCCTACTACTCCCGATCAATTACCCATTCTTGGCAATAGTTGCTGCGAAAACTTAATATTTGCCACCGGTCATCATCGCAATGGTATTCTGCTAACACCGATAACAGCTAAATTAATTGCCGATTTAATTTTTTCAGAAAAATTGTCAGAAAAATTGTCAGAAAAATTTGATTCCTTGCTAACTCACTTTCATTATTCACGCTTCTACAATTCTTCCCCCAAATCTACCGCCATGTTGACTTCTTCGGTGAATTTCTCCAACGGTAATAACTCCTCAGAAACAAATGGGATAACTGCGTTACCGATTGAAGATGCAAAATTAATTATAGCTGGTAAAGAATTTACATCACGGTTGATGACAGGTACAGGTAAATATGTAAATATCACCGAAATGCAACAAAGCGTCGCCGCAAGTGAATGTCAAATTGTCACAGTAGCAGTACGTAGAGTGCAAAATAACGCTCCTGGACATGAAGGATTAGCAGAAGCATTAGACTGGAACAAAATTTGGATGTTACCCAACACCGCAGGATGTAAAACTGCAGAAGAAGCAATTCGCGTGGCTCGTTTAGGAAGAGAAATGGCAAAAATTCTCGGACAAGAAGATAATAACTTTGTCAAATTAGAAGTAATTCCCGACGCAAAATATTTGCTTCCAGATCCCATCGGCACCTTGCAAGCCGCCGAACAACTCGTAAAAGAAGGGTTTGCCGTACTCCCCTACATCAATGCCGATCCCATGCTAGCAAAACGCTTAGAAGAAGTCGGTTGTGCCACAGTAATGCCCTTAGCAGCTCCCATCGGTTCCGGACAAGGACTGCAAACCACTGCCAACATTAAAATTATCATCGAAAACGCCAAGGTACCAGTAGTAGTAGACGCTGGTATTGGTGCCCCATCCGAAGCAGCCCAAGCAATGGAAATGGGCGCAGACGCTTTATTAATTAACAGTGCGATCGCCCTCGCCAAAAATCCACCCGCAATGGCACGGGCCATGAATATGGCAGCAGTCGCCGGACGTTTAGCATATCTAGCCGGTAGAATGCCTATGAAAGACTACGCCAGCGCTTCCTCTCCTTTGACGGGAATGGTTAATTAAGAATAGGGAGATGAGGGGATGGGGGACAAGGGGAGCCACTGCGTTGCGGAGGTTCCCGCAGTACGTAGCAAGTGGCGTGACAAGGGCAGCAGGGGGAGAAGAATAAACGATCAATAATTTCTTCTGAATTCTAAATTCGGGCATTCTAAATTCGGGCATTCTTACTCCTCACTCCCAATCCAAAATCAGATGCCCAATTTCTAATTATTGCGAACTATATCTTTAGCAAGAGAGTAGATATACTGTTTATGTAAAATAATACAAACAGATCAAGAAGGATTTTTATTATGCCGTATACCACAGAAGAAGGCGGTCGTTTAAATAATTTTGCTAAGGAACCCAAGGTTTATAAGGCTGAACCACCTGATAAAAAACAACAAATAACCTATCTTATTTTAGGAATAGCTGCTGCTGCCTTGATTGGCGGCTTATTTTTCATTGCCTTCTCAGTATCTAATGTTAGTTAATAAAAATTTCTAACAAAAATTTATCTAGTTTTGGTATAACAGGTTCCAATTTACTTAGGAGCCTGGTTTTTTATTTGTTAAAATGCCAATAGATAAAAGTATAAAATATAACTAAAAGTATCAGTAAAAGCTTAAAGACTAGATTTTTCCTGAGCAATCTATTAATTACTTGAAAATCGTAGTCATGGTCACAACTAAGGTTGCTACTTGTATATGTCCCTAAAGGGAAAGTAAACTGCATTTGGCTGATGATGAGCCGCTATGAGCTTAAAGGATACTGTACACTCAGATAATGACGCTTGGAACCGGCAAGTATATCACCGCTTGAAACTTGCTTTGGGTCTGGGCTTGCGAAGACAAATCTTCATAGCAGTATGTGACGATTTAAACCTGAGAAATCAGGTGGCGGCTCGTTTGCATTCAACTTTAGCATATCCGGTAGGACAGGTTTTGTATCAGCAGATTGGTAATCAATCAGAGGCTAGTACGCCTGCTTATCCACGGTTAGTGACTTTACGCTTGAATTTAAACGATCCAAATCCCATAGCGCAGATCGATCAATGGTTAGCTAATTATCCACCGCCAGTTGTAGGTGGTTCTAAAGATGTGCCAGGAAAGGCCTTACCAATACCGTCATTTCAAATGGTTGGTACGGAACAGTTAACTAGACAACCTGTAGCCATACAACGTTTATTTTTACATTACCTGCGTTTAACACAACAGCACCTGTCAAGTCAAACAGATAGCAGATTTTTAGAATCAAGCTTGTTACTATGGGTTCCGCGTCCGTGGTTACGTGCGATTCAACAGTCTGCGCCACAATTTTGGCGTTGTCGAACGGGTATATTTTTATTTGCTGGGGAACCAACTCCAACAGTCCCTAATCGAGGCACATCACGACGTTTTTCCGTTCAGAGAAGTTTAGATTTAGACTCTGTGGAAGAACCACTTATAAACGAACAATTGAGAAAGTCTCCTAATAATTTGGAGTTTGGGGAAGAATTGGATTTTCCATCACCGCAAACTCCAATAGAATCTGGGCAAGCTTCAGTTAAATCCCTTACACCAAAGGAAGAAAATCCGCTATCGCAATTACAAATATTTACAGATCAAACCCAGCAGGAGGAAAATACACAACTCAGTAGCTCAAAGAATCCCAGCAATATTCCATCATCATCAGATTTGCCTCATATTAGTAAGGAATTAGCTGAGCTAATATTAGCAACAATTGGTACTACAATATCTGATGAGCAAGAGGAAAACTTGCAAGTACAGCAAATTTTGCAAGAAATAGAAGGTTTACATTCCCAACAAGCCTCTGAAGAAGAAATTGGAGCTGCCTATTATCGCTTAGGAAATATATATCGCCTCTGTATCGAACAAGGACAATCGACTTTAGAAAACTTAATGGTCGCAATTCTGGCATATCAGGAATCAATTTCTTACGATGATTCTTCCCCAGTGGTGCCAGATATATTAAATGATTTAGGTACCCTTTATTGGATGCTGTACCGTACACCTCCCAATTCTCAGGAAGGTCCAGCTTATATTGAACAGGGTATTGAATTTTACCAATTAGCACTGAAACTGATTTCACCAGAAAGCCATAGTGAAACTTACGCAAGAGTCCAGAATAATTTAGGCACAGCTTATGGGGATTTAGCTCGTTTTAACAATCCAGAGCAGAACTGGCAAAACGCGGTAACAGCATATACAGAAGCGCTGCGTTTTCGGACAGCCCAAATGGAACCATTAAAGTATGCAGCCTGCCAAAATAATTTAGGTACAGCTTACTGGCATTTAGCGCAATACAATCAACCTGTAGCCAACTTAAAGCAAGCTGTAGAATCTTACAATCGTGCCATAGTTTATTATAATTCGGAACAAGAACCGTTAAAATACGGCATGATTCAAAATAATATTGGCACAGCTTACTGGAATCTTGCACAATACGAACAGCCAGCAGAAAATTTGCGATCTTCAGTTCATGCTTACAAAGAAGCATTAGAATATCGAACTCCAGCCAAAGTTCCCACTGCTTGTGCCGCCACACAAAATAACCTTGGTACAGCTTATTGGCATTTAGCCAATCAACCCGATACAGACAAACACCACAGATTACAGTATTTGAAAATATGTATTGAGGCTTATGATGAAGCCTTAGCTTTAGCTCATTCACTTAAAGGTGTATCTTTAAGTTTTGATATGTTTGCCACTCATAATAATTTGGGTTTAGCACACTATCAGCTAGCAACAGATAAATTTTTTACAGAAGATAAATCCCTTCGTTCTCAATATTTAGAAGAAGCATTAGATAATCATCTAAAAGCCTTGAGTGGAATCAACCAAGAGTCAGAAGCTCATCAAAGTACCATTACTTATATAGTTAAAACAATTCGTGGCTTTCATGATGAATTAGGAATCCAAGGACAAAATGTAGCTTTATCTAAAGTTCCTGGGCAATTGTTACCGGAGATTTTACCGAAATTGTAAATTGGGAATTGGGCATGGGGCAATTTTTACTGTAGGGTGTGTAGTTTATAAAAAATGTGAATGTAGTAATAAGGAATCTGTAGCGTCACGCACCAATGAGTATATTTAATATTGTTTTGAGTTGAATTATTTGGTTGAGTTTTTCAGATTATGTTGAGTGACTCTGCAATAACCCTTCGCCTACACTCCGTTCAACCAAAACTAGGAACTTATACAATCTAAAATAAATAATTATTATTTGATACATTAATTTTTCCGAAAACATCATCCATAGTGTATTTATTATCGTTTCAAGTCACTATTAGTAACGATTAAAATCATTAATATAACTCACAAAAAACACACCGTAATTATTCTGCAGAAATAATTTTATTTCATGATTGGGTGTTTCAACTAAAATTCTTTCTCCAAATCAGTAATAGCAACAAATAAACACCAAAAGATACATCATGCAAAATAAATTGAATACAATTATTCGCCGGTATTGGGTGGTTGTATGTACATTTTCCCTAATCTGTACCTTAATACTTTCAAATCAACCCAGTAACGCCCTTACAGTAAAAGACGTACCCAATCCCCGTCAACAAAATGGCGGTTGGGTAACAGATATGGTTGATATGCTTTCTCCCCAAGCAGAAACTCAACTCAACCAAATGATTTCCAATATAGAGAAGCAAAACGGTACGGAAATCGCCATTGTCACAGTACCAGAAACCAAACCTTCCCCCACGCCCAAGGCATTTACGACCGAATTATTTAACACTTGGGGTATCGGTAAAAAAGGCAAAGATAACGGCGTTTTATTCTTGATTTCAAAAGGCGATCGCCGCACGGAAATCGAAACTGGTTACGGTATTGAAGGTATTTTACCAGATGCTAAAGTCGTTAATATTCTTCGCAAACAGGTAACACCGCAGTTTAAAGAAGGAAACTTTGAAGCTGGTATTATTGCTGGTACAAAAGCCTTAATTCAAGAATTGGGGACGGATATTCAACAACCACAAACTGCGATTGATTCGGGAGCAAACAATTCTGAGATTAATTCCCAAAAACCGAATAATGAGGTTTCTGCTCAATCAAGAAATAGAAATCCTTTGATTTACCTATTATTGGTATCACAATAAAACGACATAAATATAGTCAAATATAGTCAAATATGTCAATCAATAAATTTGATTATATGAGATAATATTAGTATGTATGAATGGCGGTCGAACTTTATGAGGCTTGTAGAGAGACATATAATCAAAAAAAGTAATCCAATGTGGTTAGAGATAGACAATTTATGTTTTCTATCTAAAAATCTCTATAATTATGCTAATTATTTAGTTCGTCAATCATTCATATTTGAAAAAGTTTATTTGGGCTTTAATAAACTCTATCATCTAGTAAAAGAGCAACCAGATTATAAAGCATTGCCCAGAAAAGTAAGCCAACAAATTTTGAAGGTTTTAGACCAGAACTGGAAATCGTTTTTCGAGGCAAATCAAGCTTATAAAATTTATCCAGATAAGTTTACTGGTAAACCCAAATTACCCAAATACAAACATAAAACCCAAGGACGTAACTTATTAATTTACACAATTCAAGCAATTAGTAAAACAGGATTAAAAAAAGGATTAGTCAAATTATCTGGTACAGATATTTCTATTCCAACTTTTGTGCAAAATATAGCTCAAGCTAGAATAATTCCTCATATTGGTCAATATGTAATTGAGGTAGTTTATGAATATTCAGAACACCATACAGTCACAAACCCTGAATTAGTAGCAGCCATAGATATTGGAGTAGATAATTTAGCGGCGTTAACATCAAACCAAAAAGGTTTTGTACCTGTTCTGGTTAACGGACGACCATTAAAGAGTTTGAATCAATTCTACAATAAAAGTAAAGCTGTTCTTCAGTCAAAGTTATCAGGTGAGAAATCAACATCTCATCAAATTAAAAGATTAACTGCTAAACGTAATAACCAAGTAGATAATTACCTACATGTCTGTTCGAGATGGATAATTGATTATCTAGATTCTCGTGGAATAAGTAAGTTAATTATTGGTCAAAATCCCCTGTGGAAGCAAGAAGTAAATAATGGGAAAAAGAATAATCAATCTTTTACTTCTATTCCTCATGCTCGGTTTATAGAGATGTTGAAATATAAAGGAATAATCAAAGGGATTAAAGTTATTACAACAGAAGAAAGTTATACTTCAAAAGCTAGTTTTTTGTCTGGGGATACCATTCCTAATTATGGTGATGAAGGTAGTAAAAAAATCAAGTTTAGTGGCTACCGAGTTGACCGGGGGATGTATAAAATCAAAGGCGAGAAAGTTAGAATTAATGCAGATGTGAATGGCAGTTATAACATCATGCGAAAAGTAATCCCAACAGTCTT
>DESS01000104.1:0-189 GCA_002361335.1 Richelia sp. UBA3308 | reverse complement strand
ATATTTGACTATATTTTTAGTAACTATTAATTGGTTTACCTGTATGGAGATTTATGGTTTTACCATTGACAAGATCGATTTTTCAAAATTTCACCTCTTCTTCTCCTAAAACCGATTCAAGTTCTGGAAATTATAGTGGTTATAGCAGTAATCCCAGCAGCAGTTACACAACTAGTTCCACAAGTACTT
>DESS01000105.1:20972-22634 GCA_002361335.1 Richelia sp. UBA3308 | reverse complement strand
ATGCCCCATGCCCAATGCCCAATGCCCCATGCCCAATGCCCCATGCCCCATTCCCCATGCACTTTGATAGTACAATTAAACTATCCAGGCTAGTGCATTTTAATGAGCAGAACTCCCTTTGACCAATTTGCTAAGCAATTTTTTGAGACATTTTTAACTCCCTTGGGGGAAGTAAAAACAAATTTTGAGGTTCCAGGAGAACCGAAATTTATCGATATTTGGTTTTCTCCATCAAATCAACCGAGTGTAAATCCAGAAGATTTGGGAATTCTTGCGAAATTTGCTACTTTACCATGCTTGTTTGAACCTTTTCGCAATCAACCTAGTTCTTCAGAAGTCCGTAGTTGTTTGTATAAGTTAATTCATGTAATCAGTGATTTTGAACGACGAGCTAAGCGTGAAGAAAAAACTGTTTCAGAAGATGAACTTCCACGGTTGTGGATTATTACGCCTTCCGCATCCGATGATTTGCTTTCAAGAGCTTGTGCTAACGAGAGTGAAAACTGGTTGACGGGTATTTATTTTTTACCAAAAGTTTTAAGAACAGCAATTATAGCTGTAAATAAGTTACCTCGGACACCAGAAACTCTGTGGCTGAGAATATTTGGTAAAGGAGTCATCCAAAAACAAGCAGTTGATGAAGTAATTGGTTTTGATCAAGAAGACCCAAGACGCTCAACAATTTTACAACTATTAGCGACTTGGAAGATTAGCATAGAAGCAAGTAGCTTAGTATCTCAAGAAGATAGGGAATTAATTATGCAATTATCACAAGCTTATTTAGAATGGGAACAAAAAACCGAACGTCGCGGTATGGAGGAGGGACAACGCCAAGTAGTGGAAAATTTGCTCAAAGCGCGATTTGGGGAGTTAGATGAGCAGTTGTTGGCTATTATTGAGCCAATGTTGCAATTACCACCTCAAGAATACTCTTCTTTGTTGTTGGAGTTATCCCGTGAGGAGTTGTTAAAACGTTTTAGCTAGGGATGTTGGTGGGTATGTAAATACGGGGGAGACGTAGCAGTGCTACGTCTCTACATTATTCCTTTATATGAACTAAAATTTGCTTACTCCTTTGATTATTAATCTAGTTCGACCATGGATACTAAAGAAATTATCATCCAAGAGATTGAAGAAATCACAGAACCATTACTGACTGAAATTTTAGATTTTGTTCGGTTTCTTAAGGTAAAGCAATTAAAAGAAGAACGGGAAAATCAACAAGATTTAGAAGATGCACGTGCAGCTCTATTGGAAGCCAAAGAAAAAGGTACTATTTCTTTAGAGGCTTTTAAACAAGAATTGGGGCTGTAAGCAATGAGCTATCAAGTTGAAATTACTCCTTTTGCTCAACGCCAAATTAAGAAATTACCCCCAGATGTACAAGCGCGAATTATTGAAAAATTAGAAGTTTTGGCTGATGAATCCCGTCCTGTAGGTGTTAAGAAGCTCAAAGCAGAGGATAATCTGTATCGGGTGCGAACTGGCGATTATCGAATTATCTACGAAATACAAGATGATATATTGTTGATTTTAGTGGCTAAGGTTGGACATCGAAGGGATGTTTATAAATAATCATGCCCCTTGTCACCTTATCCCCTTCCTTGTCTCCCCATGAACAAGAGTTACAGTTGTAGGTTGTGTTACGGCCACCATTAGATT
>DESS01000105.1:2666-20895 GCA_002361335.1 Richelia sp. UBA3308 | reverse complement strand
TACGGCCACCATTAGATTTCATAAAATGAGTAAATCACAAAATGCCGTAACGCACCAATATAGCAACATAGCAGAATGTAAGATTTCATAGATAAATTGGTGGTGCGTGACGGTAAATTCAAATAATTTCGTTATGGCTGATAAATTACCGTAACCGTCACACACCCTACAATAATTTCATATTTTCCCATGCCCAATGCCCCATGCCCAATGCCCAATGCCCAATTCCCCATTCCTTCTACGAATCAAACTCACTAAAATTTTTGATTTTCACTTCACCATCCCCAAAACGTGCTACTATCTCTAACTCTCCTCCCATTGCTTGAATCACTTGACGTAAATGACTTACGTACATATCGGTACGCTTTTCCAAACGTGAAATAGCTGGTTGTTTAACTTGTAATTTCTCAGCTAGTTCTGCTTGAGATATTTTCAATGCTTGGCGCAATTCACAAAGTGCCATTTCTTCTGATAATTGTGCTTTTTTCGCCGCTATTTTGGCTTTTCTCTGTGGGGAAAAATTTTGAGTTAAGTTAGAAAATTTCTGATGTCCGCTCATATCAAGCCTTCCTCTGTAATTTCTTGGAGGTACTCGTCATATAGTTCATCCGCAATCGGAATATATTTTTCATAAAAGCGTTTATCTGCTCTTCTGTTAAAGTCTGCCACCAATTCTCAAAGTTATCGGTGTATTCTATTTGCCACGACATTTAGTAAAATATTACGTCAATGTAATATTATCATCTTTTTCGGTTTATTCAGCTATTATATAGTCTTCTTTAAGGGAGCAAACAACCATGAAAAATGGCGATCGCTCTTCTTTCTCAATGCCCAATGCCCAATGCCCCATGCCCCATCCTAAATTCTAAATTCTAAATTCTAAATTCTAAATTCTAAATTCTAATGGTTCTCGGTTGGTTAATTGTACTGTTCGCGGCCCTGTGATTATTGGTCGAGATTGCTATTTGGAAAACTGTTTTGTTGGTCCTTATAGTAGTGTTTCTGACAAGGTTACTTTGATTGATACTGATATTGACCACAGTGTGATTTTACAGGGTGCTAAGGTTGTCAATATTCATCAGCGTGTTGTTGATAGTTTGATTGGGCAACGGGCTTGTTTGGGGGTTGCGGAACGAAGGCCGAAGGCTTTGCGGTTTATGGTTGGGGATGATTGTCAGGTTGAGCTTATGGCTGCGGTTTAGATTGAGCAAAGTTCTATATGGATTAAAAAATATTTACATTAAAAATAGTGTTGGATAAATTTAATCAAGTAAAATCAAAAGCTGCTGTTACTTACCAAAAACTCAGGGGACAAGGAAATGTTGCTGTTTTAGTACGCGGTGCTGGTAGCAGTTTTCTCGTCAGAGGTTTAGGTATGGGGTTGGCTTTCGTGGTTCAGCTAGTTGCAGCGCGATTGCTAGGGCTGGAGAATTATGGAAACTATGCTTATGTGCTTGCTTGGATGACTATGGTGTCTATTCTAGGTAGGGTAGGTTTTGAAACTGCAACTTTACGATTTGTTTCTGAGTATGTAGAGAAGCAAGAATGGGGTAAGCTTCTGGGCTTTTTGCGGTTCAGTAAGCGAATTGTTTTGATTGCTTCGGTGGGGGTTGCATTTTGTTTGAGTTTTAGTGCTTGGCTTTTCAGGGATAATCTGAGTGTAGAGCTACTTTATGGGTTTTGGATTGCGAGTGTATTGCTAATTGTACAGAATTTTGTAATGCTGCAAGAAAAAAGATTGTTAGCGTTACAGAATGTACTTTTAGGACAATTACCTTTAGCTATTTTACGTCCTTTTTTTGTTCTTATTGGATGTGTAGGAATAGCTGTTTGGGTAAGTAATCCAGGGGTGGCTATATTCATGGGTGTGGTTTTAGCTGCATCGGTAGTTAGTTTGGGTGTGATTTCAGTTTTTCTGAAGCGAACATTGCCAAGTAAGCTTAGAGGTGTAGCACAGAGTTCTAATTCTAAGTATTGGTTGCAGACAGCCCAAGCAATGATATTTATTGCCTGTGTGCAGGTAATTTTATCTAAGAGTGATGTTGTAATGATTGGTGCTTTGGTTGGTGCTAAAGAGACTGGTTTATATAATGTTGCCCATCAACTTTCAAGTTTATTAGTTTTTACCCTTGTAGCAGTTAACTCAATCCTGGCATCTCAAGCATCTGCTCTCTACGCTAAACAATCTCTTAAAGAACTTCAAAGGATTGTTAGTTTAGGAATTAAATTTGTATTTTTATCAACTTTACCAATTGCAATTATATATATAGTATGGGGAAGTCAAGTTTTAAGGTTATTTGGTGAAGAGTTTTCTGCTAGTTATCCAATACTTGTAGTTTTAACTTTAGGTCAATTAGTAAATGCTTTATCTGGTCCTGTGGCTTTACTTTTGACTATGACAGGATACCAATATTATACTGCAAAAGTTCTTGCCTTTACTGCTGCTATAAATATTATATTAAATGGAATCTTAATCCCTAGTATTGGTGCAATGGGAGCGGCTATTGCGACAGCGTTTAGTACTAGCATATGGAATATTTTTATGATGTATTATGTTTGGAAAAAAATCAAAATAATCAGTTTCTTTATACCAAATATAATATTGGTCAAATTGAATCAGTCTTCAAAAAAAATAAGTCGAGAAAAAAAAGGCTAATTATCATGAATAATTTTTTGAATAAATTAACTAATTATTTGACAAGTATTCCAAGAGATACAAAATATCGTCGATTACTTCCTAAGAACCCTTGTACAGAAGATATATTTTTAGTATCATATCCTAAATCTGGTAATACTTGGTTGAGATTTTTAATCGCTAATACCTTAAAGATTCATTATCAAATTCAGCGGGATGTAAATTTTTTCACAATGAATGAATTTATTCCTGATGTTCATCTAGCTACTGGATTTATGAATGTACATTCTGAATATTTATATGGAAATCAAGCAATACCAAGAATTATTAAAAGTCATTCTGAATATAATAAATACTATCACAGAGTAATCTTACTTGTGAGAGATCCTCGTGATGTAATTTTATCTTATTTTCATTACAGACAAAAATTTGGAAATATACCAAATAATTACACTCTTTCGGATTTTATACATCATAAAGACTATGGTGCTATAGCATGGAAAAAACATACAGAATCTTGGGTAAAGACTATTAGAAGTGGTCAAATTATTAAACCTTTTCGCTATGAAGATTTTGTAAAAAATACTCAAGAAGAATTACATAATTTGATGGATTTATTAGGTATAAAAGTAGAAGAATCTACCTTAATAGAAGCCATTAAGTTAAGTTCAAAAGAAAATATGAGTAATTCTGAAATTAATCATAGTTCTGACTATTTGGTTAAAACTCAAAGAACTCCATTTGTTAGAAAGGGAAAAGCTACATATGGCAAAGAAATGTCTGAAGAAAATAGACAAATTATAGAAAATATCACTCGTGATACAGGTAAACTACTAGGTTATAGCTATTAGTAAAACAAAAAAATATCAGTGTATCGTATGCTTAATTTTTATGATTCTTTTCTGTTATCTATAGAAAGATTATTAGATTAAGTACCGCCTATCATTTTGAATTTTGACAAAAAAAGGAGCTAGATATGTCTTCACAACTATTAAATGATTTGTGCTATTGTACCGCCTGCAATAAGGATATTAATCCTATTTTAGTTCTTGAAGCTCAAGAAAACTCTCAAAAACCGAATATTGTAAGATGTCCTGAATGTAGGTTAGCCTTTGTTTATCCTCAACCTGATGAAGATACAATCAAAAATTACTATGTTGGTATGTATTCTGATTTAGCTGTTAAGTATAGTGAACAAAAAATGACTTGGGCTAGAAAATCAGTAAAAACATACAACTCTATCATTCAGAGAAAGACTAATAATAAATTAGAACATGGAAAAACAACACTGCTTGATCTAGGTGGTGGATTAGGTTACTACTCTAAAGCATTTCAAGAATTAGGTTTTCAAGTTACTTTGGTCGAACCAGATCCTATTTCAGCCGATTTTGCATTAAATCAACTAGGTATTGGTAATGTAGTCTGTAAAAGTTTTGAAGAGTATTTTAAGAATAATTCTAATAATTTCGATATAGTATTTCTCAGGCATGTTATAGAACATGCTAAAGAGCCTTGTAAATTAATTCAAGAAATTAGTAATGTTCTACCTAATGATGGACAACTAATCATAGAGACTGATAATAATTCAGGAATTGAATTGATGTTAAGACCAAGTACAGCAAACTTTTACTTGAATCTATATAAAAAATATTACAAAAACTCTAACTTTTTTAATCTTTTGACTAAGCGTCCTTTTGCAGTCGATTCCCCACGTCATCTTTATGGATTTAGTAGTGGTAATTTAGCAAGAATTCTTAGTAGGTATAAGATGAAGTCATATAAAAAAGTTTTTTATAGAACAGGTCATCCTATTTATTGGCCTAATCTTCCTTTCCCGACGCTAAATATAATAATTAGTTATCTCATAAAAAAAGAAATGCGAAAATTCATAATTAGTTTAATAGATATATGTATTTATCCTTTAGTTTATTTAACTCAATTTACTGGTCACAGTGCAGGAATATGCTTATATGCTATAAAAAAAGATGAATAATTAGAATATTATTATAAAGAAGACCATTAATCAGAAGCTTTATTGGTTAACATTTAGCTCCTAATAAAGAATATTATAAAATACTAATTGAGAAAAATATGAAGTTAACTAATGCTCTACAGAACCTCTATCTCACAACAAAATCAAAACCTTGGAAACTACAAAAGCCAATTGTAATTCAATTCCCTGTTAATGATATTTGTAATTCAAAATGTCAGATGTGTAATATCTGGCAACAGAAATTTGATTATCAAATTACTCCGAATGAACTAGAAAAAGCTGTCTCTAATCCATTATTTTCTGAAGTTAGAGGTATTGGAATTAATGGAGGTGAACCAACTCTTCGCAAAGACTTAGCAGAACTTGTGGATGTTTTGTTTAAAAAGCTGCCAAATTTATCAAATATTTCCTTAATTACAAACTCTCTTATTAGCAGCCAAGTAATACAGCGTATTACTGAAATTGGTGAAGTTATCAAATCTCACCAAGGCCACTTAGATGTTATGGTGTCTCTTGATGGATTTGGTGAAGTACATGATAGAGTAAGAGGTCGTAAAGGAAACTTTGAAAATGCTGTTAAAGTAATTGATTTTATTCAAGCTTCGGATTTAGTATCTAGTCGTAGATTAGGTTGTACGATTCTCAAAGAAAATATTTATGGTGTTCATGATTTATTTGAATTTGCTATTAGTAAAGATATATATATCAAATACAGATTAGGAATTCCACATCAGCGCCTTTATTCAAAAGATGTTGTTAAACCTTTTGATTTGACTTTTGAAGAAAAGTACCATTTTGCTATTTTTCTAGAGAATCTAATTAAGTTCTACGAAAAATCCGAACAGCAGAATTTTTTCTATAAATCATTAATTGGTCAGTTAATTTATCAAAAGCCTCGTGCGGCTGGATGTGATTGGCAACACCGGGGTGCTACTCTCTCAGCAAGAGGAGAGCTTTTGTATTGTGCGGTTGAAAGTAAAACTTTAGGTTCTGCTATTACTGAAGATGCAGAGCAACTGTATTTTGACAACAATCAACATTTAGCTGACATTCTTCAAAATAAGTGCGATACCTGTGCTCATGATTATGTTGGCATTCCTCCTAAGATGGTTTTAATTAAAACTTATACAAAAAGATTATTAGAAAAGACTGGAGTTTCTCTAAAAAATGTCAAACAACTTGAAATCTTGAAGCCAGTCAAATCTCTGAGACAGCAAGGACACTTGAATAGAAAAATGGCTTCATACGGAGTTAATCAAGGAAACCTTGGTAAGTCTGAACCTGCTACTTGTTTTCCTAGAAATTCTAGTAGTAATCGTAAAGTTCTAATTTGTGGTTGGTACGGTACTGAAACTCTCGGTGATAAAGCAATTTTGGGAGGTGTTGTCCAATCTCTTCAAACATCTTTAGGAGATATTGAACTGCATTTAGCTTGTCTAGAGTTATTTATTTCTGAAATGACAGTCCGCCAAATGCCTGCATTTGAAGGATGCAAATTACATCCTATTACTGAGGCTGTAGAAATTGCAAACTCAATGGATTTAGTCGTTTTTGGAGGTGGTCCTTTAATGGCTATTTCAGAGCTCGCTGATATGATTGCTATATTTCATAAAGCAGTAGAAGCAAAAGTTCCCACATTAATTGCTGGATGTGGTGTTGGACCATTAGGAGCTTCTCATTTTAATGATGCGATTAAGCATCTTTTACTTTCTGCTTCCCACCGGATTTATAGAGATGAAAAATCTTTGCAAATTGCTCAAAGTTTAGGTATTGATACTAGTTTAGACCAAGTTGCAGAAGACCCAGCTTTTACTTGGTTAGAAACAAGTTTATCTTCTAGTACAATTGCTGAAACTCAAAGTAATAATTCCAAAAATCCTTCTTTGATATTAGGTTTGAGAGATTGGACTTACAAGGAATATGCTCCCGATTTAAACATCATTGAAGCTGAAAATATAAAACAACGCTTCGAGAAAGAGATAGTTACAGCAATAGAGCAATTAGTTAATAAATATCCAAATTTAAGAATAATTCCTTTCCCGATGTGTACAAATCATCTAGGTAATGATGATAGATGGTTTTATCGCAATTTATTTAGAAACCATAAAAATATATATGATGCTCTAGACTTGACATATTTAGGAGCAGAAATTACTCCATTAGATGCAGTAAATACTTTTAAATCAGCTTCAATAGCTCTCACTATGAGATTTCATTCTCTTGTATTTGCTTTATCTGCTCGTATACCTACTGTTGCGATAGACTATACTCTTGGACGTGGAAAAGTTACATCTCTTGCAGAAAAACAGAATGTTCCATACATGAGCTTAAGCTCAATTAATGCTGAATTTATTGTTTCCTCTTTCTCAAAGTTGTTAGATGAAAATAAACAAAAATCTCAAACTTGTTTTTCTACAGAGAGTCTCAAATTTCAAAATGCAGTTAGTCAATTTATTAAATCTCTGGAAAAATGATTAAGCCTCTCCTTATTAATACCAATGACATTCAAGGGGGAGCCGCTCGTGCTGCTTACCGTCTACACCAAGGCTTACAGAATATGGGAGTAAATTCTAAGTTGCTAGCAGCAAATAAGCTTACCGATGATGAAACTGTTATTGCTCCACAAACTCCTATTAGTAAAGGTATTACAAAATTAAAACCAACTTTAGATACACTACCATTACAATTTTTTAGCCACTGCCATTCCTCTCCTTATTCTATTCAGTGGCTTTGGGATGCTGTTCCTGCCAAAGTAGCTCAAATTCAGCCAGACATCATTAATCTACATTGGATTAACTTCGGCTATTTAAAAATAGAAAGTATTTCAAGATTAGGCAAACCTATAGTTTGGACACTCCATGATATGTGGGCATTTACTGGAGGTTGTCACTATAGCTTTGACTGTGAAAGATATACTAATTCCTGTGGCGCTTGTCCACAGCTTCAGAGTAATAGAAACAAAGATTTATCACATTGGGTTTGGCAGCGTAAGCAAAAGGCATGGAGAAATTTGAACCTTACGATTGTAACTCCAAGCGACTGGCTAGCAAAGTGTGCTCGTTCTAGCTCACTACTTAAGAATAAAAGAATTGAAGTCATTCCAAATGGAATTGATACCGATAAGTATAAGCCTATTGATAAGTTTGTTGCACGAAATATCCTAGAACTACCTAAAGATAAGCGATTGATTTTGTTTGGAGCTGTAAATGCAAACAGCGATCGCAGAAAAGGTTTTGATCTACTCGAGGCAGCCTTACAAAACCTTAGTCAAACTGATTGGGCAGACAATACAGAGCTAATTATATTTGGGGCATCTGAGTCCAGAAATTCACCTAAACTTACTTGTAAAACCCATTACTTAGGAAAACTAAATGATGATGTTTCTTTAGCATTAGTCTATGCAGCAGCAGATGTATTTGTTGCTCCTTCAATTCAAGAAAATTTAGCTAATACGGTTATGGAATCTTTGTCTTGCGGAACTCCTTGTGTCGTTTTTGATATTGGCGGGATGCCTGATATGGTTGAAAACTTAAAAAACGGATATTTAGCTAAACCTTTTGAAGTTGAGGATTTGGCTAAAGGAATTGCTTGGGTATTAGAAGATGAGGAAAGACTTAAAAAATTAAGGGAACAGGCTCGTAAAAAAGTAGAGCAAACATTTACCTTAGAACTACAAGCCCAAAAATACATATCTTTATATAGAGATATATGTAATCGCAAAAATTATTAGTTATAGATTTGCAGAATAAATTATCCGGAAAATACTTGATATTCAGTGGTGGGAATGGTCAGAAGAAAAGTTGAAAGAAGCTCAACATTATTTTGTACAGAAAAACATGAATTCATTGATTCAATGGGCAATCAATCAATATTGGCGCGATGCCTTTTCTTTTTTAGATTAGTTAACTTGTAATACAATATCTTTGCCAAAAAAAGAGGCTACAAAAATTTTGGCAAAATTGGCAAAATAACCGGCACATAAACTTTTCGCGGAAAAGATGGTTTAGACTCTCAAACCCTTTATCCCACGTAAAATATGCTAAAAAAGCCTTGTGAGAAACCCGGAAGCAATTTTTATGTCTAGTTGTTTTTGCCCAGCTTCGGAGAAATGAGGGTTCGAGCATCAACTCAACCTCGTAAATTGGCGAAGGTATTGGTAATAGTGACATATTTATTACTTATAAAACTAATTCAGACTACATTTGGACTTAAAATTTAGTTTAAGTTACGCTATTGTCTATCGTTTTAATCCTAGAAAAAGTATTGATGCTTTTCAATAATTATATGTTCGATCAATTACCATTCATTAATATTTGGATACGTAGTGAATCAGCTAACTATGGCGCTGAAAAATATGCTAATAATATATTAAATGTTCTCAATTCTTGTGAAAATAAATATCGACTATCACCAGTTACAAAAATTTCTTACATCACCCCTAAAACTACATCTTTTATAGCCTCAGCTTTCCTTTATCTTCCATTCATCTTCCGTAAGAGAAAAGGAGAATCTATAAACATATATACATTTCCTTTTATGCCTTTTCATCTTGATACAGATCGAGATATTTTAATTTTTCACCATGCAGATCCTTTAAGAGGTTCAATAATAAGCCGAATTACTGAAGCTTTCGGACTGTTCTTAATGCTATTTGCTTCTCGTAAACTATTGATAATTACTGTTTCACCTTTTTGGAATAAATTTTTAAAGCATAAGTTTGGGTTTGTCAACGTTAAAACTATTTATAATCCTCTCAGTACAGAAATTATTAAAAATTTCAAAAAACAGAGTTTTGATTCAACATTTAGTAGTGAATCTAGTCAGAAAATTATTTGTAAAGACAATCCTATCATTTATCTGGGCAATGCAAGTCCTAAAAAAGGTTGGCCTTTAGCATTTAAAATTGCGAAAAAAGTCTATCCTAATGCAGATTACTGGGTTTCTGGCAATAATTATACCTGTGTAGAACATCCTGACATAAAGCATTTTAAAGGCTCTGATAGTGCCTTTATTGAATTTCTACAATCTGTAGATATATCAATATTTTATAGTCAATTTTTAGAAGGTTGGAATAGGACATTAGTTGAAACTGCTTTGCTTTCACAATCTTATGTACTTACTTATTCAAAATCAGGAGGAGCCGTTGATGCAATGGATTTACTTCCAAATACAATCGCATTTAATGATGAAAATGAATTGTATAATCAACTTTCAAAAATTTACAATGAAGTTAAATTTAATTCTAAAAAGCAAATAAACAAAAGCTCTTTTGAAACTGTAATTTCTATGTTAGAACCAAGCATATTTTATCAACAATGGCATTCTGTCATTGATACTTTTATAAACAAAAATTCAAACCACAATTATTATGAATGATATCAGTGTAATTACTCTTACTTACAATAGTGAAAAATATTTAAATCAATGTTTAGATAGTATATTTTTAGCTTTCAAAGAATTGGATTCAAGTATCAGCTTTGAGCATATTGTATGTGATGGAGGATCTAAGGATAAAACTTTAGAGATAGTAACTTCGCATCCATTAAAATCAGTTGTATTAAAATCACCAGTTTGTGGACTTTACCAGTCATTAGACTATGCAGTTAAAATGGCAAATGGTAAATACTTAGCTTATGTTCATTCTGATGATTTTGTCTCGAAATTTTATTTTAAGTCACTCATTGAGACTATTTTAAAAAATACTCAGAAAAATCTATCTGACTCACAACAACTTGTTTATCCTTGTAGTGATATAGCATTTGTAGATAGTGAATCAAAAGTGCTTTGGTATCGTAGTCAGCCAAAAATCATAGCTCAATTACAAAAAAAGATGAATCTTGTACTTCATCCTAACTGTTTATTTGACCGTAGTCTTGAATTAATGTTTCCTTATTCACAAAATAATCTTAACGATGCAGATCTAGATTGGAAGCATATTAATACTCTAATTGAGAATAATGTGAAATTTAAGAGAGTAGCAAATTCCTATTATTTCTTCCGTATTCATCCTAAAAGCACAACAGTAAAAGAAATACAATCATCAAAGACAAATACAAGTGCTAGAAAACTTTCGCTGCATCATTTAAAGCAAATTAGTATAGTCAAACTCATGGCCAGGATTTATCTTTACTGTCACGAAACTCAAAAGTTTAAAAGAATTTTACAGCGTATTTTCCTTGGTAAATCTTCCTGGAGCGCATAATATGGACATATTTTCTCTTCAAATATTCAATGACTTTTCACCGTTCTCTTTTATTTCCCAGCATATAACAGTTGGCTATTTATGTAGTCTTACGCTTATATATATAGTTTTTTTGCTTATTTGGAAAAGAGTTTCTTCTACTGGTTTAATTTTGGCAATTTTTCCATTTACACCTCTTTTTACTTATTTTTTTTATGCTTCTTCAAATATTTCGATGCTTTTCTTCTTGGGCAAATATTATCTTGGGCTTCTTTGGTTGTTCTGTATTTTTATTACATTTTGGATTACAACTGTTTTACTCTCCAAAATAAAATCTTTATCTAAAAGCAGTAGCTTAACTAATACTGGAGTAACTTTATACTCTATTTCCAAATCTACTCTCTGCTTTAGCATATTCTTCGTAATTTTATTTATTAGTTTATATTTATCATATTCTGGCGGAATAGTTGAAGGGCTTAATCACCCTGACAGAGTTTTGTCCAGTTTTAGTGGAGGTATTACAAAATATATTAATGACGTGTTCTTAAAATCATATCTATTTATTTACGTTGGAACATTATTATTGACATCAAAAAAGTTGAATACAAAAAAATTACTTATTTTTTGCATTTATCTAGCTTATTCTATAATCATACGTTTTTTTACAGGCTCTAAAGGCTTCATTCTGGGTTTTATATTTTTATTTTCATTAATCATTTACAGATTTAATCTGATCAAAAAAATATTGACTTCTCTTAAACGTGGTCAATTGAACTATAATCTGCTAATAGTTGCAACTATAATTGCTGTTATGATAATTGTATTTATAACAGGTCCATTATCTAAATTATTTTTATATCTAGTTGAATATCAATTTGTTGCCCCTGTAGAATGTACTACAGTTGTAATAAAAGAATCTATTGACCCTGAAAAAGCAATAGGAGCGAATTACTTTTTACTTTTACTTGAACCATTACACAAGTTTAATATTGGAATTAATCAGTACAGCGCAGGGAATTCGATAAACCTTGCTTCTACTTATCTGACTGATAGCAAATATGGTGGGACAAATCCGAGCGTTTTTTGTCAGTCAACATCTCAACACTATTCTACAGTTTTTATTCCTTTTTTTTGGTCTATATTTAGCTCATTTTTTATTGCGAGTTCCTCATTTTTATGTAAATTTATTAACAAATTGACAAGTATGTCCGATACTTTGAAAAAAATTTCCCCCACTAATAATAATGGAAACATTTTCTATCAATCATTGACTATAGCGAAAAAACAAAATTATTCGAGTTTGGCTTGCGCTTTTATCACCTTATTGATATATTCCCTCGGTACTCCTCAAAGGTCATGGGTTGAATGGATTCTTAAGGCTATTTTCAAATCTGTTGGAATTTCTTTTTGGATTCTTTTATTTAACTCACTAAGAACTAAAAAAAAACCAAGTCTCAAGCTATAACAGTTCAGATTTCCCAAAATATCGATATTGAAATTAAGTGTTTTGGCTGTTTTGCATAGGGTAATTAATAATTAACAAAGGATTATGTTCTTAGCTCAATTATGGAAAATAATATAAAAGTTAATCTCAATAATGCCAAACTTAGTCAAGCTATATCAGCTATGAGATGGAAACTAAAATCACAAGTTTAGAATTTAGTTAATCTTCTCCTATCTTTTTTTATCTCTAACTTGGACACTTGGTTTTTGGTACAGCAATCATCTATGCTAACTAATCAAACAGTAACAATCGCAATTCCCGTATACAATGAAGCTGCTCACATAGAACCTGTTATTAATGGCTTCATCAACCAGCAATATCCTAGTTTAGTTGAAATACTTATAGCTGACGGTGGTAGCACTGATGGCACTCAAGATATTGTGAATAAAATTGCTGAAGAAAACCCCAAAGTGAAACTATTGCATAATCCCCAAAAAATACAATCCCATGCTCTTAATATTATGCTCAAAGAAGCAAAAGGGGATATTTTTTTACGAGCTGATGCTCATTGTATTTACGCCAGCGATTACATTGAATATTGTGTACAAGCATTATTGGAATCAGGAGCCTTAAACGTTGGAGGTGCTCAACGTTTTGTTGCTAAAACAGCCTTTCAAGCAGGTGTAGCTTTGGCATCTAGAAGCATATTGGGTAATGGAGGAGCAAAGTATAGAGATACAAGCTATCGTGGCTTTGCTGACACCGTATTTATGGGCTGTTTTTGGCGTAAAGACTTACTCGACATTTCAGGTTATAACACAGAGTGTAAAACAAACGAAGATGCAGAACTCAATCAAAAACTCTTGAGAAAGCAAGTCAATGCCATTTATATTAGTCCTGATATCAAAGTCTGGTATTATCCCCGCTCATCTCCTCAAACACTGTGGAATCAATATTTTAAATATGGTCGAGGGCGATACATTACTTCTAGAAATCATCCTCATAAATCACCATTAAGAACTAAGCTTCCAGCCATTGGATTATCGTTACTTATAATTGTAGGATTGTTCACGCTTCAATTGGGCATTGTTTACACTTTATTTTTGATCTTATTTGTTTTAGGAATATTTTTGCTAGAAAGTATTAGATTAACTTGGCAGTATAGAAAAGATTTTTCTCAAATATTTTGGCGAGGTTCTGACCAAGATATTCCCCACCCTATTATTCGTTCATTTAGCTGCTTGATTTCACTTATAATTATGCCGATAGCTTACACAACGGGTGGTTACTTTCAACTAATAAGACATAAATTTTTCAGAGTAAGTGGTTGGTAAATAAGATTAACTTGTGATGAATATTTTGATTACTGGTGGTACTGGATTTATTGGAAATGCTCTCGTTTCCAGCCTTCTGCAGCAAAAATCTATTAACTTAAGGCTTGCGGTTAGGAAAATAATTAAATGTATGACTTCATTTGAAATTGCTCACGTTGGCAATATAAATTATGAAACTAACTGGCAAGAAGCCCTCACAAACATCGACACAGTAATCCACTTAGCAGCCCGTGCCCATATCTTAGATGATAAAGCCCCCAACCCCGAACAAGAATTTCATAAAGTAAACGTTGAGGGTACAGCCAACCTAGTCAAACAATCAATCGCCGCAGGAGTCAAACACTTCATCTTCATCAGTTCCATCGGAGCAATGGCTACCTTAAGCCAACAAACCCTCAACGAAAACTCCCCTTGTAACCCCCAAACTTACTACGGAAAAAGCAAACTCCAAGCCGAACAAGCCTTAATTGACTTAGCTAGCAACAGCGACATGACTTGGACTATAATCCGTCCCACTCTAGTCTACGGTCCAGGCAACCCAGGCAACATGGAACGCTTAATTAAACTTATCAAACTAGGTTTACCATTACCTTTTGGTTTAGTCAAAAATAACCGTAGCTTTGTCTACGTGGGAAATCTTGTAGATGCGGTTATTACTTGCCTCACTCACCCCAACGCCAAAAACCAAACCTTTATAGTTAGTGACGGTAAAAACCTCTCCACACCGGAACTAATTAGTAAAATTGCTGATAATTTAAAACTTCCTTGTCAACTGCTACCAGTTCCTTCTAATTTTCTCAGACTCTCAGGTAAACTGGCAGACACCTTAGAAAACATCCGGAAAAAACCTTTACCCATAAGTACTTCTACAATCGATCGCCTATTAGGTTCTTTAGTAGTTGATAACAGCCATATTTGTACTACCCTTAACTGGCAACCTCCTTATACCATAGATGTAGGTCTTGCAGAAACTCTGCGCTCCGTAGAAAAATAAACTTTAGTTTGGCTCAATGGGTAATGCCTCCCTCAAAAACCATTCGCAAAACAAAACTCCCCTTCAAAATAACCGCCATACTTCTATTAATCTTAGTTGGAATTATCCCAACAAGAATTGCGATCGCCCTTCACCAATCCCCCAAACCTCAAGCCATCCTAGTACTCAGAGGCAATACAGATAGAATAAGATATACCGCTAAATTTGCCCAAACCCATCCAAACTTCGATATTTGGGTTTCTGGCGAGTATGTAAATTCACAAGAATTTAACTCAATCCAGAATATATTCCAAAAGTCAAGCATACCTGAGCAAAAAATAAACTACGATTTATGCGCCACCGATACAGTTACCAACTTCACCTGTACCGTAGATGATTTTGTCGCTAACGATATTCAGCATATTTATTTGATAACATCCGATTATCATATGAGAAGGTCTAGAGTAATCGCCACCTTTGTATTAGGCAGCAGAGGAATTGTAGTTACTCCCATTGAAGTAGAATCCAAAGGGCATCCATCAGAATCGTGGTTGAGAATTACTCGCGACGGTATTCGTTCCGTAATTTGGATTGTCACAGGGCGCTCCGGAGCTAGTTTCAATCCTAGGCTCAAATGGCGGAAGAAGAAAGTCAATCATCAAGACATTAATCGCCCACAGGCTATAAGCCTGGGGCTACGTCAACAAAGCCCGTCTGCACGGGCTAAATTTGGCGCATCTTTATTAGGACAATTGTTTAAACGGACATAATATCAGTTAATAAATGTAGAGACGCGATATATCGCGTCTCTACAAGGTTATTGGATAAATCATTCAAAAGTGTTCTAATTTTCTTTGTAGTGATACGCCTATAGATTCGCAATCAAGGTTTGCTATTATTAACCTCGGATTCTAAACCTTCGCTTACAGCAGTTTGCCTCCGAAATTAAGTATAAGAGTATATTTATCAAGCTCTTGTGGTACGGGCATCCCTGCCCGTGGGAATCTACTTAATTAACCAGGCAATCTACTTAATTAAAAAGGGAGCATCCCAAATGTTTAAAAACATAATTCGTCATTGCGAGCGTAATGAAATGAAGCGTTCACCTTTATGTATTCCCGTAGGGTAGCAATCCCAACAGCTAGACTTTGCGATTGCTTCATTCCCCTTCGCTCCCTTCGCAATGACAATCAATATTTTTTAAACATAAAAACTGCTGTAAATCAAAATATTTATTTTCCCCAACCAAGAACCAATTTAACCTCTGGTTTTTGATTGTTGTATTGGGTGTGTCGATGAAGGTTTCCGGCGTTGCATAGAAAACAGGATGATAATATTTCTACTTCTATTACAGGAAAGCTGGCGGTTGAAACCGCACGCCAGTTGCGACAAGGCGGTAATAGCCGAGCACTGGCTTAGCTACACAATGAAGCCGCCGTGGCAGCGGGTTACAACTTTACTAGTAGTCGATTTCATTTGTTTTAACTGGTTCGTTTTTCCTGTAACCCTGTAGAGACGCGATACCCTTGCGTCTCTACAAACCATCGGAATAAATGAAACGCACCACTATTTAAATTTTGCCATTCATTAGTTTATCCCTATGCAACGCCAGATTTCGCTGTTTCGCTAGCAAAACCTCGATTGTGTATATCAACAATAATGGCAAACGCTACAATGAAATTTTCTTCTAGACAGCTATTAAATAGACTATATTCTATTTACCAACCGCTATCAAGACGGCAGAAACGCTATCTACTTATTGCTACTGATATTTTTTTATTTTGTGTATCTATTTATCTAGCCTTTTTCCTACGTTTTGAAACAGTATTTCCCCTTTGGGAAATTTCTGAATATGTCTGGCTAATTATTATTCTCTTCGCAATTAAATTATTAACTTTTAGACTTAAAGGCATTTATCGTCCAATTATTCGCTATACAGATGTAGAATTCCTGACAAACTTTGTTCAAGCAATATTTATTAGTTCAGCAATATCAATTGTTTTAGCTTATTTACAGGGATTATGGCCAATTCCCCGCTCAATTTTAATTATTGATGCATTTTTAACTTTATTTTTAGTAATTGCAGTCAGACTGTTAATTCGTTGGTCGCTTCAAAATATAATAATTTATATCCAATCACATCAAACTCCAGAACGTTTAATTATTTACGGCGCAGGAGCAGCAGGTTATCAACTGGTTAGGGCTTTATTAAACGATCCACATTATTGTCCCGTTGCCTTTGTCGATGATAATTCAGAATTACATGAGCAAACTCTTGTAAGGGGACTCAAGGTTT
This sequence comes from Richelia sp. UBA3308, assembly GCA_002361335.1. Classification (GTDB taxonomy): domain Bacteria; phylum Cyanobacteriota; class Cyanobacteriia; order Cyanobacteriales; family Nostocaceae; genus Rivularia. The sequence goes on along the minus strand of DESS01000105.1, from coordinate 4,039 downwards.
ATCCCCCCAAGGATTTACCCAAACTTTGGCAACAAAACAAGTTTGACACGGTAATTTTAGCAATGCCTTCGATAATACAAAAGAAAAAACTTGGTATTATCGAAAATTTACAAACTTTATCTATTCCCGTCAAAACAACACCAACCCTGGGAGAAATTCTTTCTAATAAAGTCGCAATTCAAAAAATTCGTAACATAGATATCACCGAATTGCTGGAGCGGGAAGAAGTAGCTCCCAATACAAAACTCTTGCAAATGCAAGTCAAAGATAAAGTCGTGTTGGTAACTGGTGCTGGAGGCTCCATTGGCTCCGAATTATGCCGTCAAATTGCTCTACAACAGCCTAAATGCTTAATACTCTACGAACTGAATGAATTAGCCCTCTACAGCATAGACATAGAATTAGCAGAAAAATTTCCCAGTCTGCAACGCCATGCTTATTTAGGCAACATCACCAACGAAGACTACTTGAAAACAATCTTAATTCGCTATCAAGTAGAGACTGTTTACCACGCAGCAGCTTATAAACACGTGCCTTTGGTAGAAGCCAATGCACCAAGAGGTATTGAAAACAACGTTTTAGGAACTTTAATTGCTGCTCGTTGTGCCATTGACGCTGAAGTCAAGAACTTTGTATTAATTTCTACAGATAAAGCGGTACGCCCCACCAACGTCATGGGAGCCAGCAAACGAGTTGCCGAAATGATTATCCAAGCGTTTGCAATTCAACCAGAAATGATTACTCGCTTTGCCATAGTGAGATTTGGTAACGTACTTAACAGTAGTGGTTCAGTAGTGCCACGATTCCGCAAACTGATTGCTCAAGGAAAGCCAATTACAGTTACTCACAAAGAAATTACTCGTTACTTCATGTCGATTCCGGAAGCGGCTCGTTTAGTAATGCAAGCCGGAGCAATGGCAAAAGGCGGTGAAGTATTTCTACTGGAAATGGGCGAGCCAGTGCGAATTTACGACTTAGCAGAAAAAATGATTCGTCTGAGCGGATTAATACCAGGGCAAGATATTGATATAGAAATAACAGGATTGCGCCCTGGAGAGAAGCTTTATGAAGAATTGCTGATTGAAGGTAAGAATGTTAAACCAACCAAACATCAGAAAATTTACTCTGCCCGCGAACATTTCTGGAAATGGGAGATTTTACAACCGGAATTAGAAATTCTACTGGAAAATGCTCGCACAAATAACTTAGAAGCTTTGTTGGTTCAATTGTGTCGAATTGTTCCAGAATATCAGCCGAAAAATTCCTTGATAAAAGCGATGGCAGAAGCAAAATCGAAATCGGAAATCATACCATTTAGTTGAATTATTGGTTATTCCGGAAAATGTAGAGACGCGATATATCGCGTCTCTACA
>DESS01000105.1:0-2568 GCA_002361335.1 Richelia sp. UBA3308 | reverse complement strand
ATCATATATCGCGTCTCTACATCCAATTTCTGGGCAAACGATGTGAGCTATCATTCGCCACCAGTATCCTTAACGCCAGATAATTTGTATTTGCTAACACTTGTATTTTCAGAATTGTTTATTAGTATAAATACGTAATTATTTTTACCCAGAGTAGTTAAATATATTGTTAAATACATTTTTGATTTATCTCTCAAGAAACACGATCCAAAATTCTTATATCGCGAATTTTAGTTGAATCGAATACACAAAACTACCCCCTTCCCCTCTCCTTAGTAAGGATACTGCTGGCGATTCGACCCCTCGTTAATCCACGAATTGGCTTGTAGAGACGCGATACCCTTGCGTCTCTACATCTACCGGAACAACGAAAAATGGGGTGCCGGAGGCGGGCGTAGTTACATTTTGTACTGCTACAGACTTAACCTCTAACCTTAATATGTTTTCATCTTTACAATCCCTGCTCAAAAGTGAATTTTCCATATCATCCGTTGAATCATCCCTTGAATCATTCGTTGAATCATACTTTGATTTAACAAAGCCATTGTTAATACTTTTAGCTATTAGCTTTTTCATCAGTTTAATCACAGTTGGTATCATCAAACAAAAATTAAGCCAACAGCTAGTTGACATTCCCAACGAACGAAGTTCCCACACCCAACCAACTCCCAGAGGCGGAGGTTTGGGTTTTATTATTGCCTTTGCGATCGCGATTGGATTAAACCAATATTTCTCTTTTTATCCAATCAAGGAAGAACAGAATTTACTCTGGCTGAGTTTAATTCCTCTAGTATTAATCGGAATCATCGATGATTGGCGAGGTGTACCAGCAAGTATTCGCTATTTAGTACAATTGCTTACTTCCAGCCTTGTGGTTTATCAATGTGGTGCTTTTCCCTTTCCTGTATTAAGTAACTTCGGCACAACCGGAGAAATTATATCCATCCTATTAACGATCATAGGTATAACTGCTCTGATTAACTTTTATAACTTTATGGACGGTTTAGATGGATTAGTTGCCGGAGTCACAGCGGTACAACTAGGATTTCTTGCCTTATGGTTTAACCAGCCTTTGAATTGGCTAATAATTGCAGTTGTAATTGGTTTTCTCTACTGGAATTGGTCACCAGCCAAAATTTTTATGGGTGATGCAGGCAGTACTTTCTTAGGAGCAGTAATTGCCATCGCGCTTCTGAATAATAGTAGCGATCCTGCTTCTGTGTGGACAGCAGTGACGATTACCTTACCTTTAATAGGCGATGCCATCTACACCCTTTTTCGTCGCTTGATTAATGGAGAAAACATCTTTCAAGCACACCGTACTCATATATATCAACGGCTTCAACAATCTGGTTGGTCCCACGGGCAAGTAGCTATTACCTATATAGTTTTTACTCTATTTATTGCCTATTTAAACAGTCTCCTTGGAGAAACTGGAGCCTGGATTAGTTTAGCCACCGTAACAGTTGCTATTTTCCTTGGAGAAATTTATTTAACTCGGCATCAGTTATCCCGTGAATATAATTTGTAATTCATAATTACAAATTGGTAATTTCATTTATTCTGACGGGTTGTAGAGACGCGATATATCGCGTCTCTACATGGTTGTGGGAAAAACGAACCACTAGGTGGTGTGAAGTAATTAAACAGCCAGATGATCGATTCGAGAAAGTAGAAAAAACAATGGAAATTTATTTATACGGTGCAGGCGGACACGCTAAAGTAATACTGGATATTTTCTATCAACAGGGAAAATCAATCAAAGCCTTTATAGACGATAATCCATCATCAGCGATCGCACAAATTCATGGAGTTCCAATTTATCGAACTCCAGAGGCTTTACCTACGATTAGTAGAGAAAACAGTAAATGGATTATTGCCATTGGTAACAATCGCATCCGCCAACAAATTGCTCTCAAACTTGAAAATCAAGGATACTCCTTTACAACTGCCATTCATCCTTCAGCCAGAATTGCATTAGGCGTAGAAATTTCACCAGGCACAGTTGTGATGGCAAACACAGTCATTAATACCGATACCAAAATAGGCAATCACGCGATCGTCAATACAGGGGCACTCATCGATCACGATTGTAATATCGATGACTATAGCCACATATCTCCTGGTTGTACTTTATGCGGTCATGTTAAAATTGGCAAAAGCGTATTATTAGGAGCCAACACCACAATATCTCCTTGTATTGAAATTGGCGATGGAACAAACTGTTCCCCTGGTTCAACAATAATAGAATCCTTGCCGTTGAATTTTATCGAAACGCATTAATTAGAACTGCAAAGTTTTTTAGCTAAAGGAGTTTGAGGTACAAATTCCTTATCAGTATTTTGTGGCATCAAAGATTTTGCTAATGCTAAAACTTGTTCTTGAGCAGAAGGAGATAAATCGCGCCAATATTCAAGTAATTGCTCTTCTTTACCGCATTTGTCTGCTTATCTATGTAAATATAAGTTAATTTTATCAAAAATAGGACTTAATGGGAAAGACGGCGAATTTGGGATGCTCCCGTTTGAAAAGTATCCGGCGCTTTATTACCGCTACTACAAAGGCAAA
>DESS01000080.1 GCA_002361335.1 Richelia sp. UBA3308 | reverse complement strand
GGTCTCCCCCATGAGCGACTGCGGAGCATCCCTGCCCGTGCAAATTTACCGTTCAAAAGATTAAATATGCTGTATTTTTTGACATTTGATACAAGTTTTATACAAATGCCTTAATTATAATTAGTGATTGTGCACGATTATGCTTGAACTTTTTCTTTCTGCTGTTTATACATTTGTTTAAACATTTGTTGCTGTTTTTTATGCTCTACAATTGGTTCGGGATAACCGACAGCTTGACGTTCTAAGGGAGTAATTTTTCCTGTTATTAAATATTGAGTATCTATGGAACTTAATTCTGGTAACCATTGACGAATATATTCGCCTTCGGGGTCAAATTTTTGTGCTTGAGATGCAGGGTTAAAAATTCTTACTGGTTTGGGATCCATTCCACTGGAAGCACTCCATTGCCAACCACCATTATTAGCAGATAAATCCCCATCAATTAGTCTTTGCATAAAATATTTTTCGCCTAATTGGGGGTTAATTAATAAGTCTTTGGTGAGAAAACTGGCAACAATCATCCGACAGCGATTGTGCATCCAACCAATTTGATTTAATTGTCGCATTGCTGCATCAACTATGGGATATCCTGTTTTTCCTTCACACCAAGCTTGAAAATGTGCTTCGTTGGTTTCCCAAGGAAAATTTTTAAAAGTATCGCGATAAGCACCCTTCTCTAATTCTGGAAAGTGATACATTGCGTGTTGATAAAATTCTCGCCATGCGATTTCTTTTTGCCAAGTACGAATATTAGCTTCTAATTCATCGCTGCGACTATTTTCTAAGGCATCTTCAGTAGCCTTCCAAACAGTACGAATTCCAATAACACCAAATTTTAAAGCCGCACTTAATCTTGATGTACCATCAATTGCCGGAAAGTTTCTTTGTTCTTGATATTCATTAATAGCGCGCGAGCAAAATTCTTCTAATCTTTCTTTTGCTGCTTCTTCTGTGGGGGTAATAATTAATTCTCCATCCCAGTTAAATCCTAAATCTTTAGCTGTCGGTAATTCCACAACTCCCGCTTTGGTTGCGATTTCTTGTTCTTCTGCTGTCAAACCCTCAAATTTATCGGCAATTTTTACAGGAGCATCTTTAGGTTTACTACTCCAATTCTTCCAAAAAGGTGTATAAACTGTGTAAGGAGTATTGGAACCAGTACGTATTTCTTCTGGTGTTTTTAAGAGTTGATCCCAATTCTTTTCTAAATATTCTATACCAAGTTCTTGAAGTGCATTAATTACAGCTGCATCTCGCTGTTGAGAATATGGTTCTACATCCCAATTCCAATATACAGCTTTAGCCTGCAAAGTCGCTGCTAATTTCGGAATTGCTTTTACTGGATTATCCTGAAGAATTAACAACTGACTACCTACTTGTGTGTATCTTTCTTGGAGTTTTTGCAAACAGCCAATCATATAAGTCACCCTAACAGCTGCAACATCATCCCCTTGAAGAATATCTGGATCGAGACAGAAAATACCCACCACCTTTTTATTTTTTTCTAATGCTTTCTCGATTCCAGTATTATCAGAAATCCGTAAATCGCGACGATGCCAAAACAAAATTAAATCGGACATATATCTGGTTTTATTAGTTCTCTTGTACTAAAGTATCGATAATCAAATACAATAACATCTTTTGGAATTGAGGAATAGGGATTATAGATTCCGATTAAAATGTGACAATTTTGTTTTAAGTAAAAACACTGTTGTATTTTAATTTACTTGTATTTTTTCTTAAAAAAAAAGGATGTAATCTTTGATTACACCCTCCCAGGAGAAATATGTTAATTAATTAGCGACTTAAAACTATAAAATTAAATTATTAACCTTTAACCTCTAAGGTTTGTTTTGCAATCTGCTGTTGCTTTTGTTTCGCCATATTTTGAGGAACCAATTCTCCTCCTAAACCATATTTAACTAAGCCCATATACTCATACAACATCAACATTGCTTTTCTAGTTTGAGTTAAATGGGGAACGGGACTTTTGTGGGGAATTACTTCAAACCCGACATTGCGAAATGTTAAGAGCGATCGCAGCATATGAGGAGGATCGGTTACCAGGATAATTCGATTAACTCCTTGTGGTTGTAGTACTGAAGCGGTAAATAAAGCGTTTTCTTTTGTAGTTCGAGAACAATGTTCTTCCTTAAGTGCTTCTGTAGGGATACCTATTTGCTTTAACTTATTAACTATTTGACTTCCATCACCAGCACCGCTAGCGAAAATTAAAGGCGCTCTTTGGGATTGCCAAAGATTTGCTGCAACCTCAACTCTTGAATCTCTAAATACAGTTCCGCGTCCTAAAACTACAATAGCATCTGCTATTTGACCTCTATCCGGAGGAATAAATGCAACTAAACCTTTATTGGCAACAGCCGTTGTTAAAGGAAATTGAGCGCTGAAATAAGTTACTAATAATAAAGTTGCGAATCCACTCCACAAACGTTTCCAACGAAACTTAGGAAGAATCCAAGGTAAAAAAATCAAAAATAACAGTGGCAATACTACTAAAATTGGAGTCATTAGCAAATGAGAAATCATTGATTTGATTTCAAGCCATTGGCTAGGAGGACGATGACATAAAGCTGAATCAAGCATTGGATTTATCTGTTAAGAAATATGAATGCTCTTTACTGTCATATTAAACTAGTTTTTCAATAAATGACCATTTCTTTAAAATGCCGAGACTATGTTTGGGGGAATACAGTCAATATGTGGGCGTTAATTAAACAGCTAAGAATTTAAACTATTAATTTGAGATTGATATCGATTCAATAAACCTTATTTGTTTGAGAAAGTCTTGTTGAATGATATTCTAATTAATGTAATCAAAAATGCATTTATCCTGCATAGCAATTATCTCGGATAAATTATCAATTACAGGAGATAAAATATGGCAATTTTAGAATTAGAAGATGGAACGATTTATAAGGATTTGCAATCTATTCGTCAAGAATTAGCACCTTTAAATATTCAACTTGATTATTGGACTATCGGGAAAAATCCCAAGTTAAATCAAAAGTTAGCACAGGAAAGCCTTGACGAAAATGAAAAAGAAGAAGTATTGCAAAGCTTAGACAGATATTTCGAGCAACTCAAGCAAACAGCAGGTTATCAAGAACGGGATTTAATTGCTCTACATCCAGGAATTCCCAATCTAGATCAAATGTTACAGAAATTTGACAGTATACATACTCATGCTGATGATGAAGTACGCTACATCATTGATGGAGAAGGAATATTTGGTTTTGTGCGTCCCGATGAAAGTCAAGTTGAACTTACTGTACAACCAGAAGAATACATCAATGTACCCGCCGGATGCGAACACTGGTTTTATTTAACACCCGCATGCCGGATTAAAGCTATACGTTACTTCATTGGTAAAGAAGGTTGGGTTCCCGAATATACAGGTAGGCAAAAGGTTAAAGTTGGAATTGGGCATAGGGCATAGGGCCGAAGGGCCGAAGGGCATTGGAATAATTATTTAACAATGAACTCCTAACAATTAACAACTATCACGGTAAGAATGGATT
>DESS01000143.1 GCA_002361335.1 Richelia sp. UBA3308 | reverse complement strand
ATTAAGAGTGAGTCGTGAGTAATGAGTAATGAGTAATGAGTAATGAGTAATGAGTAATGAGTAATGAGTAATGAGTAAGAAGTAATAACTAATAACTAATTGGGATTATTATGAAACTGGTTCTACAATTGAACCCATAAATAATACACTTTGAGTTTGATTATCTCTAATCGCACAGAAAAAGGGACGGTTGACAATCATACTGAATGGTTCTTGTGTAGATATTGTTAATGACATACTTCGTATTCCGACTGAGGTTACTGCAGCAGCTTCAGTTCCTTCTTCATTAACTTCTACAAAAGTTTTATGTTTAACTTCACTAATGTTGAGATTGGTTCCCATTGCCGAAAAATTAGCATTATTACTGAATGCTTCTTCCATTCCTAAAGCCGAAAGTGCATCATTTAGTTTGGCTTCATAATCCATTTTGAAGCGGGGTAAACGTACAAATCCTTCTCGCTTAGAAAACTGAGACATCCATTTTTCCCAATTGGCTGCATTCAAGTTTTCGTAAAAAGATTGCAAATTAGAATTTTGTTTAGGCAAAAATACATAAAAGCTGATTCTGCCATTTTCACCGTAAGGTAAACTCACGGCTTGAAATTTTTCGGTTTCGTAATATTTATATTCACCCGATTGTGACATCATCGGGTGTTCTTTTATTTCATTTGATGAAAGATAAAAAGGAAATTCAGCGGTTTTTTCTTGCTCAAATTTCTTTGTCCAATTACCTTTAAAATAAATTGCGTTAAGTAGAAAAACTACTTGTAATGGGTCTATATTATCAACAATTTTGTCTATTTTACCTTGTGTATTTTCTTTTACCCAATTGTTGATTGTCCTGGCTGCATCTCTATCTGCAAAATTTAAATTTGTAACCTGGGCTTGATAAAATTCTTGAGTATTCTGAATAAAAGCTGGTTTTAAGGTAATATTTTGGTCTACCCATAAGGAATTAGCTATGTTTAATGTTACTTGAGGGTCGGTTTTTTTTAAACTAGCTTTTAATTCCGCATAATTAGAATTTATTTGTTGTAAATTCATCCCTTGCAATTCTAGGGCTTTAGCCATTGCTTCTTGAGTACTACCACTAGCGCCGTTATAAGTCATGGCTAGAGCAAGAGCTATACTCGGAGGAGAGACAAATATATTTTTGTTACGATCTTGGACCAACAATTGGGAAAATAAATTGAAGCCAAATTTAGTGTTGGCAGCAACTAATTTTGTATCGAGGAATCCAGCTTTATCTGACATTGGTAATTCCGACTGTGGTAAAGGAGATTCAGCAAGGGCGCTATTACTACTATTTAATTGAGAGCATCCCAGGACACCCATAAGCATAACACCTGCAGCAGCTAGAACGTAACGTCTTCCTAAACTAACTGCGTAACGTCTTTGCAAAAAGTTTTGCCGAGCATTGCTTAATTTTCTCTTCATGTCACCACCACTATTACCATGCCGCTTTTCTCCGAATATGACATCTAGGATTAGAGCATAGTTGAATGGTTACAGTTTTAGCAACAAAATATTGATGCCAATTATTTTTTAATAAGTGCTTGAAGAAAAACCCTTAGGTTCTTAGTTATATACATTACAAATATAACAATAATACCTTATACTATCCAAAAGATAGAGTAAAATTGCAATATATATGTATTTAAAATATCCTATAATTAGACCCAAGTTATCAGACCTTTAGCTACAATGAGCGATAAAAAACATAGCTCTCTAAGTAATCACATTTCTTTTCAAGAAGTTTTAGGACTTGTTGAAAACTTAGTTATGGCTAAAACGGGAAAGCATCTCTCGAACACAGAGGTCTTAGTTTTACGCGGTTCTTGGAAAGGTCATAAGTATAACCAAATTGCTGCTGAGGGTGGTTATACTGATGAATATTTGAAAAATGATGTTGGACCAAAACTTTGGAAACGTTTGTCCCAAGCTTTAGAAAAGAAAATTAATAAAAATAATTTTAAAGCAATTCTGGAACATTATATTTATCAAGAAGAACAAACTCAATTAATATCGAAGGATTTATCAAGCAAAGAACAGTTTATTAACAACCCGAAATTTTCACAAATACCTCAACCTGTATACCACAATCTTCCGTCACGGAATTATACAAAATTGTATGGTCGTTTTGGGGAAGCAAAAAGACTGCTAGAATTACTTTCCTTTGAATGGACAACTCCTTGCGTAAGTATTGAAGGAATAGGAGGTAGTGGAAAAACAAGTTTAGCTTTGGATATTGCTTACCGTTGCTTGAAAGCTAGTAAAGATATTTATCTTAGTAGGTCCTTAGAAGAAGCTATACCGACTTTTCAATTGATAGTCTTTACTTCTGCCAAATCTCAATTTTTTACAGATAGGGGAATTTTACCTCGCTTAAGACGAGAAAGAACTTTAACAGATATTTTTACAAGCATTATAGGTACAATTAACTTTTATAATACTCCTGCCGCAAGTTTTGAAGAAGCCTACGACCAAATATACAAATTATTGGCAAATATGCGGACTTTGCTAATTATTGATAATTTAGATACTTTAGAAGAACAACAACAAGTATTAAGTTTTTTATATGAACTTCCCTCCACAGTAAAAGCCTTAATTACTAGTAGAGAAAAGACTCCTTTCAATTCAGTTCGTCTGTCATGTTTGAGTAAAACAGAAGCTTTAATACTAATTCAAGAAAAGGCAGCAGAAAAACAAGTAGACTTGAATCTTAGGCAATACGTTGAACTTTATCAAACTACAGGAGGAATACCTGCTGCAATTATCTACGCTATCAATAGACTAGCTGCTGGTTATAGTTTCCAAAATGTCACCTCAGGATTGATGCCCCCTCAAGGAGACTTCTCCCGCTTTTACTTTGATAGTTCGGTGCAGCCCTTCAAAGGAGAAGATACCCATAAAATCCTAATGGCTTTGTCAATGTTTGTAAAACCTGCTTTTCATGAAGCAGTATGTACTGTAGCAGATCTAGATAATGCTGTGAGTACGGCAGATGCTTTGGCTAGATTGCAACAACTTTCCTTGATTAGTTATAGCCAAGGAGGTTATGGCATGCTAGCTTTAACTCGTGAATACGCTCTTTCAGAAATGGCAAGCAATCCTGAATTTGAAAAGCACGCCCGTAACCGTTGGGTAAAGTGGTATCTTGATTTTGCTCAACAACATGGAGGTAAAGACTGGCGAGAATGGCAAGATTATCAACATTTGCAACAAGAATGGGAAAATTTGACAGAAGTAATTGAGTGGTGTATATCTAAAGATCGCTATAACGATGTCTGCAAACTTTGGCAAAATGTGAAATGCTATACCTATTCACTAATTTATCGGCAAAATCGTTTAACTTATTGGGATGCACCGCTGTTATGGTTAGAATGGCTGAGTGGAGCAGCTATTTCCCACCACCACTTGGCAACTGCTGCCGAAATGATTAGCGATCGCGCTTGGAAGTTGACTTTAATGGGGCAAGAGGGGCATTTAGCTTTAGCAGATGGTTTGTTCAATCAAGCTTGGGAATGGCATGAGTATATGACATTGGATATGCAAGTAGATTTAGCGATTCATATTGGTGTATGGCATATTCAAAAGCAGCAATTCGCACAAGCAAGGCATTGGTTGAATCAAGCTCAAACTTTATTAGATAATTCAGAAAAATTTCAAATTGATTCTTATACTGAGACTCGGTTATCCCTACAAATTCTTTATTATGAAGGCGAAATTTATTATAAGACTGAAAATTATCATGAAAGTAAAATTTTATTTGAACACATATTTAAACAAGCTGAATTAATTGGTTGGCGGCGAGCGAGTTTTCTTGCTAAAGACTTTTTAGCAGATATTGCAATTAAGCAAGGAAAATTAAAGCAAGCACAAAATTATTTAACAGAAGTTTTGCTAGCCGCAGAACAAAATAAAGATAAATGTAGTAGAGCATATACTAAGCGTTCTTTGGCTCGTTTAGAAACAAAAAGAGGTAATTTATATGTAGCGAAACGTTGGATAAATGAAGCGATGATAGATTTTGAAACTTTAGGCATGAAGACAGAAGCATTGGAAACTCAAGCATTACTCAAAGTCATTCAGTCTTAAATTTATGAAATTATAATTAATAGCATGTTTCTAGGAATAAATCTAGAATAAAATGTATTATATTTGTACTATTTTTTTCTTGTCACTAAAGTAAATTATGAGCTATATTTTGACGATGTTGACTTAATTAGCAATTTGGTTTTTACACTACAATAACTACCTTTTACTTAACTTATCCCTACTGACAAATTAGAAATTTTATTTAAAAATATGAGGGTGTAATCTGCTTTTGCCTATAAAGCAGTTTCCCTTATTCAAGGTATACACAGTTGGAACACACTGATAGAGGTTTGAGCATCAGGGTTATGCATCTTTTTTCTCACGAAAAAAAAATAATGGCAAGGGGTAATAGATTTATAAACACATTTACAATATGATGGATTTATTTTTTTAGGATTTATAGTTATTTAAATCACTCACAGATTAACAACGTCTAAATTTGAGTATCAGGGTTATGCATCTTTTCTCACACTTATCATAGTTTTTTTTTCATCGAGGTGAAAAATTATTTATACACACATTTACACAGTTACAGCGACTTAAGAGTATCAGGATTATGCATTTGTTTTCTAAGCATTTAAAGTTGTTTGCCTTTAAATGTATCTCCTGTAACCAATAGCATTCTTACAAGTAAATTTGTTGGTTTTATAATGGTGCTATTTGCGGGAATCTTAATTTTTTAGTGGAATCTAATTACATTGCGTACTATCCCATTAATACCAACAATAAAATTTATTCGAGTGTAATTATTACAATATGAGTAATAACAGTATTCGCACTTTAGTTGTGATAGATCCCGCAATTAAAGATTTTCATGTATTAGTAAAACGTATATCTGAAGGTATAATACCCCAAGCAGAAGCTATTATATTACAACCTAATAGAAAAGAAGTTGAACAAATTACTTGTGCTATACAAAAATTCATTCAAATTTCGGATATTCATATTATTTCCCAAGCTTCTCCTGGTTGTTTGTATTTAGGAAATAGTTGTTTATCGGTTCACAACTTTAACTACTATCGTGCTCAATTAAAAAATTGGTCCGTTAGCAATATATTCTTATATGGCACGAACTTAGGCGCTGAAGAAATTGGGAAAAAATTTATTCTACGTTTATATAAAGCAACCGGCGCAAACATTTCTACTTTATTTAGTACCTGGGGAATAGATACACAAGTAGGAATTGGTATTTGGAATACCATTAAATATACATCAATTAAGCCAGAATTAGTAGCATTAACAACATAGATAATGTATTGCTAATCCAAAGCATCATCATAGATACAATACAAGATTTAGTTGCTACAAACATAGCCTATAGTAAAAAAATGTCTGTTTATTGTTAAGATAGATAAAAAACTACCTTTTCCTTAACTTTTACCCGCTGACAAAAAGCATTTTAAACTCAACAATCATAAACAAAACCCGTAATATATTTGAATTCTAATAGTTACATTAATTACTGATTACTCGTACTGCTTATTTTATGTGTAATGACCAGAAAGTCAGCTTTAACACCGTTCGTACTTTAGTTTTTGTTGACGATGCTGTGGAAGACTTTCAAAGTTTGGTTGAAGTTTTACTGCCTTCATCAGAGGTAATAGTAATTCAACCTAATTACTGTGAAGTTGAACAAATTACCGAAACTATAAGCAAATTTACTTACCTTAAAAGCATTCATATAATTTCTAACGGCTCCCCAGGTTGTCTATATCTTGGAAAGAGTCATTTATGCTTGTTCACTCTTAAACGCTATGCTTCTCAACTGAAAACTTGGTCAGTTCCTAATATATTACTTTACGGGTGTAATGTTGCTGCTGGAAATGTAGGAAAGGAATTTATTAAACGTTTGCATTTATTCACAGGTGCTAATATTGGTGCCTCTATATGGGAATTAAATAATCCAGCCAAAGGAGTTTCTTTACAATTAAATTATTTTGTTGGAAAAATAAACTCAAATTTGGCAATATTACCTTCTACATGGCGAAGGAATATTACAGCCTTTCAAGATTGATAATTATTTGTGATAATGTGTAGAGCCTGTGGCAGTGTACTGTTATAATAAAAAGTTTTTCTATGAGATTTTTTAATGATAGCTTTATCACAAAATCAAAGCTTTTATATTGAAATGATAAGTAGATAGTTGAAAAAATTTATAACTATGTCATTGTTCGCTGCGCGAAGCGAAGAAATGTGACACTGTGGGGTTTCGATTATTTTACATTCTGTTACAGAGCTTGTTTTTTTGTGCCCACCTACTTAGATCATTTGCAATATGCCCTTTGAGCGCAAGCTGTTGCCCTATTCTGGGGCAAAGCCTGAAGCAAGAGCGTAGCGAAGCCCGGGCGGATTTGTTCGGATAAGCAAGGGGGAATAGGAAATAGGGAACACAATGTAAATTATATGTTTCGTTTGTGCCAATCAACTAGGAGTCTTAGGTCGTAGGTATTCGATAGTGAACTACCCACACTGACCTGA
>DESS01000081.1:2857-5825 GCA_002361335.1 Richelia sp. UBA3308 | reverse complement strand
GGGGAGGGTTGGGGAGGGGTGTACTTAATTTACTTGCAAACTGCTGTAACAGATTTTATTTTAATGAGGTACATTTGTACAGGCATTGGATGCCGCTACCACAAGAATTCAAAAATATGGTAGTGTACTTCGGAAAGCTGAAAAATGCTGTAAATTAATTTTTGTTATTTTGTATAGATAATTTTTTTCCAGTAAATGTTTTTGATCTATCTTAAAAGCATTTACTGTTTATGTATATTGATTTACTAATGAATAAGTTTGTAGTTGGTTTTATATTTCTCAGTATTATCGGAAATTTAGTATTTTTACCTAGTGCAGAAGCTAGTGCCAAGAGCAATCTAAATGTGACAATTAACGGACTTAAAAATCAGGAAGGAAGAGTTTGTTTCAACTTGTTCTCTAGCAGTCGCGGTTTTCCTAGTAATAAGAAATTTGCTTTACAATCTAAGTGTATCAACATCAAAGAAACTCCTGTCAAACTTCATTTTAAGTCTTTAAAAGCAGGAACTTACGCATTATCGATATATCATGATGCAAATAAAGATAATAAATTTAACCGCAATGTTCTAGGTATGCCGGTAGAGGGTTTTGGTTTCTCTAGAAATCCTAGAGTATTGACAGGGGCACCTGATTTTGGTGATTCAGCTATTTTTGTGGCTGGTGAGAGTATGAATATTAAAATCGATATGAATTATTTTATGGGTAGTTAAGTGATATCGTTTCCGGTTAAACAGTTATCATATTTAATCTGAGTAATGAGTAATGAGTAATGAGTAATAAGTATTCATGAGTACTAGATAATAACCACCATCCTTTTAATCGGGTTATATAGAAAGTAATTACCCGGACTTGATATGAATTTGAGATTTTACAGCAATTTGCTTTTCCGCATGAGTACAGTACTATATTTTAAAACTCTTGTGGTTTGGGCATCCTTGGCCGTCTGGATCTAGCTGATAAAGATGAAAGTGCCAGTTTTGTAAGTCCTAAAAGGATGTTTAAAAAGTATAGTTTTTAAGGCAATTCTGGGACTATCCCCCCTTCCCCCCGATGTATTGGGGAGTTGAAGTCCCCCTTTTTTAAGGGGGATAATGGGGGATCTAAAAAGTTCAATTAACGTATTCTACAGAATTTTCGTTGGTTATCATCTTGGGGATGTTGCCAAGAGTAAGCAAAATGGCTGACACCTTGAAGATATGGCTTGTATCGACTCAAATCCCGCATTTGTACTTCCAAAGGTGGACGATTGCTTACAGATTTACCCCAAGCACCTGCTAAAGCTGGAATTATCTGAGTTCCGGGTTTAGCCATGCTTAATACTCGCCTTACTTGAGAAACAATGCAACGAGCATTGCCGCATTTTCCGTAAGCCATCGGGTGCCATTCTAAATTATTAGGAAATCTATCCCAAGGTTGTAAACGAGAATCGTAACCTTTTCCTACAGTTTTGTTACCGCCAGGGAAAAATACTACTCCTGCGGGAGTTCCTAACTGCTGTGCCGGATAAGCTGCCAGTGCGACAAAATCCAGAATACCCTGCATGGCGTGAGCAACAGTAAGTTGCCATAATTCTGATTGCAGTAGGGGTTGTCTTTGTTGGGGAGAAACGATCGCTTTTTGTTGTGTAGGTGGAGTGCGCCCTTGCCATAAGGGTTCTCCTTCTTGAGGATATTGTTTGTCTATTCGAGCTATATCTGTTGATGTAACGTATCCTTTAGTTAAAAATAACCGAATTAATTGCAATCCTTTATTATTTAACGCTCGTTGAAATAAAGCTTGTTGAGTTGATTTACTGTACAACCATAAATCTGTAACTCTAGTGGCAATGGAATCTTTACCTGCTTGACGGGGATAGCGCACGTAGTCAAATAGTATCCCATCTGGACGACGACGCATTACTTCTGTCACCATGCGATAATAGTCACGTTTAGCCTGTAAATTGTAGGGATCAATAAATACTTGAGAGCCATTGTCTACTACATATAAGCTAGTTTGACCTTTTCCATTCCTGGCGATCGCTCCTTGTCTATCTTTACGTCGGGCATAGGTATAACCAAAATTAGTGGTAAACATCCAGGAATATACTTTTAATCCCCGTTCGCGCCCTTTTTGAATTGCTTTGGCCAATAAATCGGTGTTTTCTTGACCTTTAGTACGAATTACTGATGGCCATACTGTACGATTCGAGTTTACTGGCAATAGCACTCGCCCATCATAAAAAGTTTCTACATAAACTTGGTTGTAACCCTGGTTGACAATTTTATCCATAATCTTGTCAAGTGCCCCCGCTCGAACGTCACAGGGATACAAACGCAACCAAATTGCCTGTACTTGAGGCCACGTGCTTCTGCGGCAGTTTTGTACTGCTTGTGAGTGTTGTGTGACTAATTGCTGATAACGCCTTGCTGCTTCTTGATTGCCTTTTTGTGCTGATACACGCAACCTTTCTTTTTTTTTGGCTGCGGTAGATGATATGTGGCAATACCTGGTTACTTGTGCGTTTGCTGGTTGGCTTTTTAGATAAGGAACAAGCAGGGTAGTACCGAAAATTACTGCTGACAACTGTCGTAAAATTAACTTTCCTTTTGCAACATTCAATGCACGCTTAGACATATTCATTAATAAAATTGAAAAAATAACCAACCCCAATACACTTCTCCACCGGTAACGTGTATTTTATTACAGAATTTCACGATAGAAGCTTTGAAGCCTACATTTTAAAGACTTCTAATCTTCTATTTCTGTTGCCGTATATCATTTTGGATTTTTTGGAAAATGTCAACGTCAGCAACTTGCAGAAATATTTGTGTTTGTTTTATTGCCTGTAAATAATTCCGTAACATCCACAGGTTATTATAAAACGTTGATTCCTTGGCTTTAGCCAGGAGACTAGTCAAAAATCAAGTTAACTAGTACCGCTTCGCAGAAGTAAGAAGTAAGAAGTAAGAAGTAAGAAGTAAGAAGTAAG
>DESS01000081.1:0-2782 GCA_002361335.1 Richelia sp. UBA3308 | reverse complement strand
CGCCGTGTTGTACTAGATTATTTTTAAACTGCCGATAAATCTCAAAAAAGATATATTTATAATTATTTTTTTGTGTAATAATTCACGATATTCTGTAAACAATAAAATTAGATATAGTGGTTTTGAGTTGAGTGACATACAAATGTTGTTGGATTTAGTACGGGCTGTAACACAATACTGCTATTCAAAAGCTACTTAATTTACCGTAATAAGTGTATTATGTCAAACTTTAAAATTGGGATATTTACCTTTATTCAAAGCAAATAAGGAATATAGCAGTTTTCGGTTGAGTGCAATACATTTAAAACCTCACCCTGACAAGATCGGAAATCCCATAAAAAAGTATGGTCGAGGGAACGAGGGTGAGGTAAAATTTGTATTCCATCCAAGTCAAAAGCGCTATAATTTACTATAAGTAGCTCAGCCTTAAAAATAGTAATTAGGATAAGATAATAGAGAATGGTCAATAGTAAGTGGTAATAAGGCTTATGTTGACCTGATGCGTCTTCTCTTTGAGAAGTCTGTTTACATTCAGTAACATAGTTGAGTTTAATTTGTGCCTACTTATTTAAAATTAGAAATAAAAATTTGAAATAATTAAAAGTTAATAAATTGCTGCGGTTAGTAGTTGTTTGTTTGATTTATTACTACTAACCGCTGTTTAATATAGATATAGCAAGCGATCAAGCACCACGTTTGAGGGCAGCTTCTACTCGCTTAAACTCCACTTCCAAACGTTTTTTCAGTTTTTCAGGTACGGGGCGGTTGGGGTAAGAACTGTAGTGCCCAGCTAAGGAATTGAGAGCAGTTCGCATGGTTGTAAAGGAACTTAAACCAGATACAGATGTATTACGCTGATAGCGGGCTGCAAACTCATTAATCTTTTTACGCGCTTCTGCTTGAACTGCTACTTTATCTGATGCATCATCAGGTAAAGCTAAGGCTTCCCTTAACACGTTAACTACATTTAGGGTATCTTGCCGATAATCCCCAGTTAGATTATCTGGACTATTAGAACATCCAGTCAAACCTATAACTACAACCAAAATTAGGGCAAATAAACCTGACCAATAGCGCTTCATAAGCATGATTTGTGAACAAATACTTAAATCAACGTCCATCGTATCCTGTATTTGTATCCTAGGGATCATTTCTTGAAGAAGCGTGAAGGAGATGGGGGGAGCAGGGGAGAAGGGGACAAGGAGATAAGAAAAATATTCAGACTCTTCACTACTAACTCCTAACAACTAGCCACTAACAACTAGCCACTAACAACTAACAACCAACAACTAACAACTAACAACTCACCCTTAAACATTCTGATACAGTGTATTACGTTGTTGGTATGGTCTTCCTAAAGAGGTTATGGCTGTTTGTAGACTTGAAACGGACATACAGGTTCCGCCTATGGCACCTGCCATTGTGGTAATATGCTCCTCCATTAAGGTACCACCAATATCGTTACAACCAGATTTTAGAGCCTCGCAAGCGCCTTCAATTCCCAGTTTTACCCAACTAGGTTGATGGTTTTCGATCCAATTCCCTAAATAAATTCTAGCTACGGCAGTAAGTAAAAGTGATGAATTTAACTCCGGCTGGTCGCGTCCAACACGATTACGTAAGGGTTTTGGTGCTTCTTGACCGACAAATGGTAATAAAATAAACTCCGTTATTCGAGCCGGATAGGCTTTGTTAATGGCAGTTTTTTGTAGCGATCGCAATTTTTCTAAATGTCCAATTTGTTGTTCTGGGGTTTCGATATGTCCCGATAACATGGTACTTGTAGTGGGTAAACCTAATTGATGGGCACTACTGACTATTTCTAACCAAGTTGCAGTGTTTATTTTCTCGGGACAAATAATACGTCTAACATTATCATCTAAAACTTCTGCTGCTGTTCCGGGCATGGAACCCACGCCAGCTTCTTGTAAGGCGGCTATGACTTGTGGATAAGTTAATCCATCAAGTCTGGCAATAAATTGCACTTCCTGGGGAGAAAAAGCATGAAGATGTAATTGAGGAAATTCTTGTTTAATAGTTTTTACCAATTTGAGATAATAATTTAAAGATGTACCATCTATTTTCGCTTCGGGGTTTAATCCACCTTGCATACAGATTTCGGTGGCACCTCGTTTTACTGCGTCTGTAGTTTTTTCTAAAATTTGTGCCCAATCCAACCAATAAGCCCCCGCATCACCTTCATCTCTCCGGAATGCACAGAAACTACAATGTTGTTCGCATATGTTAGTAAAATTAATATTTCGGTTAATTACATAAGTAACAGTATCTCCGGCTTGAGAAAATCGTAGTTTATCGGCTGTTTGATGAATAGCGGCGATCGCACTAGGTTCAGTTTGTTTTAATAATGTAATTCCTTCTTCGGGAGATAAATCGTAGCCTGTTAAAGCACGTTGAAGAATTGTCTCAACTGGGTTTTTTACAAGATTGTTCACAAGATTTGTCACAGAAATTTATTCAATAAATAGGGTTTATCAAAGTTAAGGCTTATATCCTATTTTTGCAGCAAATATCAATTTGTAACCTTTCTTATACCAATTTTGTATGAGGCTGTGCTTAATCGCCCGCAGCCTGGAAGGCTGGGGCTATCGTAACAAAGCCTACCTGCGTAGGCTGGATTTGACGCATTTTTATACAGAAATGCTATTGAGTAATGAGTAATGAGTAACGAGTAATGAGTAACGAGTAATGAGTAACGAGTAACGAGTAACGAGTAATGAGTAACAAGTAACGAGTAAAGAGTAACGAGTAAAGAGTAACGAGT
>DESS01000009.1 GCA_002361335.1 Richelia sp. UBA3308 | reverse complement strand
GGGGAGCAGGGGGAGAAAAGTGAATAAATTAAACGTTTTTCTTGCCGATGGCTCGGAAAAATAATTTTTCTAATTCAACCCAAACAAACATCAAGGCACTAAAGCCTAAGCAAATTCCTAGTTCGGACAAACTTATAACATTGGTACCAAAGAAAGCTCGTAGGGGTGGAACGTATACTAACATTAATTGCAAAATCGTAGTTAAAATAACAGCCCCTAGTAAGTAAGGATTGGAGAAGGGATTGATTTGTATAGTTAATTGGTTATTAGAACGAATTGCGATCGCATGTCCCATTTGAGCAATACATAAGGTAGTAAATACCATTGTTTTCCAACGTTCGGGATTTAGTCCGTCTGTATTGGCAACTCCTCCATGAGTATGGTAGTAAGCCCACTGCATCAAAACAATAGTTATAATAGCGAAGATAATTCCGATGCGAATCATATAAAAGCCTAATCCCCTTGCAAAAATACTTTCGCGGGGGCTAAATGGTGGACGTTTCATGACATCAGGCTCGGGAGGTTCAACCGCTAGTGCTAAAGCTGGTAAACCGTCTGTTACCAAGTTCATCCAGAGAATTTGTAGGGGTGTTAATGGTACACCTCCCATGGGTAATAAAATCGGTGCTGAAGCGATGGTAATCACTTCGCCGATGTTACTACCAAGAATATATTTAATAAAGCGGCGAATATTCGTGTAAACGACTCTACCTTCTTTGGTTGCGGCAACAATCGTCGCAAAATTGTCATCTAACAACACCATGTCGCTGGCTTCTTTACTAACATCGGTACCGGTAATTCCCATAGCAATTCCGATATCGGCTTGTTTGAGGGCTGGTGCATCATTTACCCCGTCACCAGTCATAGCAACAAATTTATCGCGACGTTGTAGTGCTTGGACAATTCTTAATTTGTGTTCTGGAGAAACTCTAGCGTAAATACTGACATTATCAACATTTTTCTCCAACTCAGCATCGCTCATCCGCTGCAATTCTTGTCCGATTAGTACTTTATCGTCAGAATTGGCAATACCCAAATCCACAGCGATCGCTCTTGCTGTTAATTGATGATCTCCGGTAATCATAACTGGACGAATTCCGGCTTCCCGACATTCACTTACTGCTGCTCTTACTTCTGGGCGTGGTGCGTCGAGCATTCCTACCAATCCCAACCATACCAATTCTTGTTCCGATTGTTCATCTGAATTTTCTGGTGGTTTTTCATCCATTGGTTTGTAAGCGAAACCTAATACTCGCAAACCTTCACCAGCCATACGGTTATTTTCAGCTAATATTTTTTCCCTTTGTTCTTCGTTCAAGGTAACCGCACTATTTCCCACATGAATCTGGGTACAGCGTTGTAAAATTAACTCTGGGGAACCTTTGGTAAACATCAAATACTTTTGAGATGTCACCAAATTGCTAATTGCCGGATCGACATCACCAAGGCTGGAAACACCAGTATCGATCTCCTCCACTTGACATATTACGCTCATCCGCTTGCGTTCCGAAGAAAAAGGAAATTCGCCAATGCGGGGTAATTTACTATTCCACTGGTCTTGCTCGATTCCTGCCTTGGCTGCTAATGTAACTAAAGCACCTTCTGTAGGGTCACCAAGAATAATCCATTCTCCTTTTTCCTCTTGTAGAACAGCATCATTACAAACAGCGCAAGGAACCAACAAAGGAGGAACTTCTGGATGATCTTCAATATCAACCCTTTTACCATCTAACTTAAAATCACCCTTGGGAACATAACCTTCTCCAGTAACCCTTAACAAATCGTGACTCGTGTAAATTGATTGCACCACCATTTTATTTTGAGTCAAAGTGCCAGTTTTATCAGAGCAAATAGTAGTTACCGAACCCAAAGTTTCCACCGCCGGTAACTTGCGAATCAAAGCATTGCGACGTACCATTCGCTGAGTTCCCAAAGCCAAAGTCACCGTGATCACCGCCGGTAAACCTTCTGGAACCACCGCCACCGCCATACTTAAAGAAACTTCCAATAATTCTTGTAAATTTCCACCACGCAGCAAACCGATAATAATTACCAGCGCCACCAAGGCTAAAGAACCCCATACCAACACATTACCCAGTTGAGTCATCCGCTGCTGTAAAGGTGTCTCTTCAGATTCCACCGATTGCAACATCTGAGCAATTTTACCCAACTCAGTTTTCATCCCAGTATGAGTTATTAATACCTTCCCACGTCCTTGAACAACCTCCGTGCCTTGGAAAACTAAATTAATCCTGTCACCCAAACTAGTTTCTTCAGGTAGTTTTACCTCCACCCGTTTATTAACAGCTTCAGCCTCTCCCGTCAGCGCCGATTCTCGTATTTGTAAATTGGATTGTTCAATTAAACGTCCATCAGCTGCCACCTGTACTCCAGCTTCCAGCAGCATGATATCTCCCGGCACTAAATTCTTACCTTCCACATCTAATAACTTACCATTGCGAATCACCCGCACATTAGGAGAAGAAAGTTTTTTTAAAGCCGCCAAAGCCTTTTCAGCACGGGTTTCTTGGAGATAACCCAAAATACCATTAAGAATCACGATCGCCAAAATTGCGATCGTATCTTTAAAAGGAACCTCACCAGGTTTTAAATCCCCAGCTTGTAAAGCCAGTAAATCCAAAACCCCAGAAACAATAGCCACAGCAATCAGCATCAACAACATAATGTTCTTGAACTGATCCACCAGAATTTCCCAGCTACCACGTCCGCCAGATTCTTCTAATTCATTTGTACCATATTGTTCTAATCGAGATTCGACTTCTTGAGACGTTAAGCCAGTGTCTGCATTACCAGAAAGCATTTCTATTGCTTGATTGACTTCTAAGCTATGCCAAACGGCTTCATTTTGGGGCAGAGAATGAGCAGACATCTTGTACATTTAAGGAAATGGTTACAAGAAACAATCATAACTAAACCATTCGTGGGAGAGCCATTGAATTTATTAGGGAATAGCACAGTGTTGATAACTATCCCGAATTACAGTTGAGTTTAATACAGGAAACTACCTCCTATCCGCTCTCCTTATCGAAAGATTTTCCGTTATTGCGGTAAATGTAGAGACGCGATATATCGCGTCTCTACAAGCCGTGGGGAAACGAGGGGTTTGACCTACAATTTTTCTGTATAAAAAAACTACTGATAGCTTAATCTAACCCTATTGCGACATGATTAAATTTTATGTAGTGCTACTAACTTTAAATAAAAACAATTCTATTTTAAATTTACTTTAAATAATCAATATTATGAAGCGTAAAAACTAAATGATTATCGTTATAATGGGCGTTTCCGGTTCTGGTAAAACTACTATCGGAGAAAATTTGGCAGAATTTTTAGGTTGGGAATTCGCTGACGCTGATGATTTTCATCCACAGGAAAATATAGAAAAAATGAAGGCGGGCTTCCCTTTGAATGATACCGATAGATGGCCGTGGCTACAAAAAATCCAAGATGAAATCAAAAGGAATCTACAGGAAAATACAGATTTAGTTTTAACTTGTTCGGCATTAAAAGCAAGTTACCGTGAGATGCTTTTAGTAAATGAAGAATCTGTCAAACTAGTTTATCTCAAAGGTTCGTTTGAATTAATTGAAGAACGTTTAAAAGCACGTGAAAATCACTTTATGAAGGCAGGATTACTCCAAAGTCAATTTGATACTCTGGAAGAACCAACCGATGCAATTGTAATAGATATTTCTCAGTCGGTTGAGGATATAGTTCAAGAGATTGTCAAAAGTATATCGTCAGATTTAGGGTAGTTTATACTACTGCAATAATTTACTAAAAATACCATTTTTAATTTTCAAAATTTTATTCCATTTAAAAAAGAGGGACTTCAACCTACCTTTATAAGAGGATGTTTTAAAAGTATCCGGCGCTTTATTACCCGGAGGCGGAGCGATTGATGGCTCCGCGCTACTACACGCCGCATTGTCCACCTGCGTGGACTAATAATTTTAAAACCCAAGAAGTTGGGTTTTGTTTGTATAGCTGCGGTTTCAACCGCCAGGTTGTTTCCGGCTCCGCTTTCAAAACATCATCTAAGCTCTTGTCAAAGAAAAAATATCGCAATTAATCTGGTAGCTACGAAACATTGGAACAAATAAGCTTTAAGATGACGAATGTACTTCCCCGTTCGACAGTGAGCCAGATGATTGGGCAAAGGACAATTCGACCGTTTGCAGTTGCCGCTTTATATGGCATCGCATTTATTAAAGATACATTGATTGCTATCGACCCAAGACTTGGGCATTTGCTACAAATTGACCACCAAAACGACAATACAAAAATTATCAATTCCCATCAAACCCAGGAATTTATGGATGTCAGGGGTCTGGCGCTGTGGGAAGATACCTTATGGGTAACGCGAGGCAATAGCGTTTATTTGTGTAAATTAGGATCTTTGGGTTTAGAGCACTTTGTGACTTTACCTTATCCCGCCAACGGAGTAGCAGTTTGGGATGCCACCGTTTACGTCAGTTGCGAGAGACTCGGGAAAATACTTATTTTTGACCGCGATACCCGCAAAGAAATTACTCAATTTTATGCCCCCGGTGTAGGAGTAGAAAACTTAGCTGTTACCGAAGAAACACTTTTAGTTTGCGATACAGCAGAACAATCAGTTTACTTCCTCGATCGCGGAACAGGTGAAATTCAATTTAGCGTACTAACTCCCTTTGAATCTCCCACAGGAATAGCAGTATATAACGATTCGGCAACAAACAAACAAAGCCTTTACGTATCCTACTCATCCGAAGAACCCTACATCCGAGACAACCCCAACGCCGAACCAAATCACGAACTAACCTACCGCGATCGCGCTTTTATTCAGCCCCTGCATTACCATTTCAATTGGGAAAAACGCATTGCGGTTTCTAACGGTTATTTGTTGGAAATGTCCTATGTAGAACAAATAGACCCTTTAGATGAGGTATATTTAAAGGACTTAGAATGGCGTATTGCCTTACCTTCAGAAACCGAACGTCAAAAGGTAAAACAGGTTGAACCTATAGGTTTACCTTTTACCGAAGAAGTAATGGACGGACAACGAGTAGCCGTATTTAAATTTGATACCCTAACTCCAGGAGAGCGTCACCTTTTAGGTTGGAAAGCTATTTTAGAAGTACGTGCGATGAAATATCGTCTTACTCCACGAGACGTAGAAAACGCTTCTTCATTACCACCAGAATTTACAAGTCGTTACTTAATAGATGATGACGACTTAGCCATGAATAGCGATATTGTTCGCGAAGCAGCCATTGAAGCAGTAGGAACCGAAACCAATTTAATGCGAAAAATGTACAGCATTCGCAACTACGTTTACGACAAACTATCCTACGGCATAAAACCCCACATAGATACCCCCGATATCGTTTTAGAACGGGGAATTGGTTCATGTGGAGAATACGTAGGTGTATTACTAGCATTGTGTCGTTTAAACGGAATCGCTTGCCGTACCGTCGGTCGTTATAAATGTCCGCCTTTCGCAGAACAAAAAGGCATTCCCCTACAACCAGACTATAACCACGTTTGGCTAGAATTTTACATTCCCGGCTTTGGTTGGCTACCAATGGAATCCAATCCCGATGATGTCGGGCGTGATGGCCCGCATCCGACGCGTTTTTTTATGGGTTTAAGCTGGTATCATATAGAAATTGGTAAAGGCATCTCCTTTGAAACAATCAGTTCCGAAGGAAAACGCATTCAAAAAGAAGAGATTTCTATTGGTGAATTAGCAATTAATCACATTCGGTTCACCATTCTTGAAGATTTACCAAACCTTGAAGCTTAACTTTCTCCTGGGAATTAATGTCCCCCCGTTTTGTAAGTAATGGGGGGATAGTTTCTGTTTAAAGTCTACATCTTACAGCCAAAAGCTTTTATTTTGAGTACAGTACTATAGCGGTTTTCGGTTCAGGGGAGCCTTCCTACGCTCCACCTCCGGTGCAGTACAAAGCCTGCAACCCCTCTCCATTATGCAGTACTTCTCCACTCTTAAGGGAAGAGGCTTTGAAGAGCTTTGATGAATTTTTAATTTTGTATTCTAATAAGCAGCAAATCCGCTATATATTTTAAAAATCTTGTGCTACGGGCATCCCTGCCCGTCCAAATATACCTCATTAAGATGAAATATCCTATGTAGCTGAGATTTTAGCCAGAGGATTTAATACTTATTACCTTGACTTTTGATACTTTTGATATCAAGTCCGGCTAATTACTTACTATATAACTTGATTGAAAAAATAGCGCGTATTCTACTACGCATGAATACTTATTACTTATTACTCATTACTCATTACTTCTTACTTCTTACTTCTTACTCATTCACCCCCACAAATATGATAACTGTTTAACCGGACATGATATGACTTCCCCCTCCCCGAGCCGCTCATTCCTCATTTACAGACACTTTAAAATTTGCTCCCTAAGTTTCACCACCCCTTCACTACAGAAATCAAGTTTTTATGTAACTTAAAAAAAATAATCTGGAATTTTTGTTAAGTTGTATAAAATAGTAAAAAAAAACATTTATATTTCAGTATTATTGCTCACGATTATTCAGCAACTTAAGGGAAATAATGCGAAGAGAGAATATTTTTTTCTTAAGTGCTATTAAAAGTTTTTGGGTGCAGTCTAAGTAAGGGAAAAATAGAAACATCAATACTAAAACATTGATGTTATATAAAAGTAAAAAAATCTTGGTATTGTCGATATATATACAATTACCTGGAATATTCTCAAATAATTAGGTGCATATTATCTTTAAAGATCAAAGCCCTTGTGGATACTAATTAATTTGTAGTAAAGCCTAATAATAACGTGACTTTTTCTGTAAACCCCAATCTCTATAAACATGATTCTCCAGAACAACAGATATATAAACATCTGTTTGATTTGGTACAATTGCAATCTGCTAACGAGACAATCGAATGCTTTCGGATTTTGTTTCTCGAAGGTACAAATTATCCCCAAAGAGAAATTTTATTCGCATTAGACAAAATTACAGGATCTAAAAAAACTGAAAGAGAATTTTGTTTGTTTCTTAACCGCTGCTGTTATATTTTAATTAATCGTTGGTATATGCAACCTCAAATGCATCATGCCATATTTAAATTAATTGGTATCTTCAATAATCCACCTTCCATCAAAAAAATTACAACTATACGTAATAAATCAATCCGACGCTTGCATGAATTAGTAAAATGCTTCATTAAAAGCAAACAATATTTAGCATTACTGCGTCTTGCTCAAGTTATAGATAAAACCACAGATTCTGAATCAGATAATCGCGATCGCCCTTTGATTTCGGTGATTCGGCGCTATCCTTACTTATACGAACATTGTTTACTTAATGAAGATGCGACTATTGAAAATCAGTGGATAGTAAAGAAAATTCAAGCCCAAGTGCAAAGGAAATTTGAAATAGAATTATCTCAATATGTTACTTATAAAGTAAGACTTGCTCAAATAGCTGCTAAGAATAACTTTTTATCAGGAACAAATAGGATTATACACTCAGTAAATAATCCTACATTATTAAGTGATAGTCAGTTGAATAATACTTTAAAAAGCTTCCTGGGTAAAGTTGAAGGTGAAAACACTTATAAAGATTTAGCAAATAATTTCTTACATTACAGCAGTCAAGCGACTTGTTTTCGCGCTTTTAAAGACGATTTATACGAATATCTCATATCTGGAATTGACTGGGAATATGGAAAACACCAATTTCACCAGCGACTATATACTCAATTGCAAAACACTTTACCCCAGGCAGATTTTCAGAGAATTAATGATTTTTTGATAGTCAAAACTTGTACCGACCTACTTAACTTTTTATTAGTAGAAAAATCATCATTATCGCAGCATTTTATCTTGATTAATTTCATTAGCAATCAAGGTTCAATTTCCATGATTGGACTATTATTAAAAATAATTTTGATTTGCCGTAAACTCAAGCCTTATTTAGCCAAGCGCTTTGGGATTTTATTCAATCATTATGAATCAGTAAATCTTAACAATATAAAATGGTTCGTGGAAACATTGGAGGAATTGAATATTGCCTTAAGCATTCATTTTGGCAATATTGATTTATCTTGTTTTAAATCAGTTAATACAGGGAATAATAAATAGGAAATGAGGAACGGGCAATATAAAGTCTAGCCTCTTTTTTAATGCTAGAAAAACTCTATTGTATGGTTAATAGTTAGTTATCTATACGGATAATTTCGCAAATTCTCTTATTTGAGAGCAGTCGCCAAATTTCGATAAGCCCAAAGGGCATGGGCTACCCTACTCTACGAGAACCCGTGGGAACGGGAACACCTTGCAGTGAATGGGTTCGGCGCAGCCGTGCGCCCGATCGCATTTATCTATTCCCCATGCCCCATGCCCAATTCCCTATGCCCAATTCCCATATCAATATTACTCATCTTGATAAACCGAAAAATCACAAATAGAGTGAAACGGACAAAAACGACAGTGATTACCAGGATTGGGAGGAAATATCCGAGCAAAACTTTTTTGATTTTGACGATATTTTTGTAAATCCTTTTGATGCTTTTCGGCAATATAACCTAGATGGTATTCAACCAAACTTAATTGACTATTACTAACAGTAATTACATGGGACTTTTTACCCATTTCTAAATTATAAAAAGATGCGATAGCTTGATATCTTGGGTAAAGATAACGTGCCGCCAGTAAATAAACTAATGCCTGTCGGCGATCGAAAAAAGATTTACCAGTTTTAAAATCTATAATATGCAAAGTATTCTCGGATTCGTTTAAAACACAGTCCATTGCTGCATACAAACGAAAACGATAATCTTCCCGTTCAATTACAATTGGTTTGGGAAATCCTTCATCACCCCGAGTCAATAACATGATGCGTTTATTTAAAAGTAAAGGCGCATTTTGATATTTTTGTAGAATTTGTCGCACTCGCTGCTGAATTTCATCAGCTAAGTTTCCCAACTTCAAAAGCCGTGCAACTTTTTCTACTCCATCAACTGAATTAAGAAGATTTCGATTGTGATGAAACTCATAAACACCTTTTTGTGCCAACAAACCAATACGCTGTGATGCCGTGACTTTTCCCTTTAGTAAAGCTTTCACTTTTGGTTCATCTTGTCGTGCTTTAATAAATCCCCGCCTCATTTGACAGTGCAAGCGTTGTTGCCCTGAAGCCGGGGCAACTAAAGACCAAAGATGATAGCTGGCGAAAAGTCTTACAGGGCTTGACATTGCACTACAGCGGTGATAAAAATACAAACATAACTATTAGCCACAAATTAAAGTTGGATCTTTTTTGTGGGTTTAGTGTTAAATATTAATTGGGTTTGCCAAATCGGACTGTACTAAGCTCTCTGGCGACTCTGCTAAATTTGAGCAAGGTATAATGGTCCAGTTAAAGCCAAAGCACGGTAAATTACATTTTAACCTTTGAAAATATGCCCCTGCATGTGAAGTTAATTTTTGTATATTTAAATATCAAAAAGATATTAAAACTTTAATCAAAGGCGGCTTTAACTTCTAGATTTTAGAAATGGCGGCACTTTTTGTATCAAAGGCTATAAAAAGCTCTTACCGCTGCGGGGAAGTCAAAAGTATCAAGGTATCAAGGTAATAAGTATTAATTTTGTGGGTTTTCAACAGTTTTAAATGGGTGTGCCTTTTCCAACCTGTTGTACTAGATTAACAGTAAATGAGTTTGAATAATGAATTAAATTTAATATTGTACAATAAGTGACTTATTTTATGAAGTAGGGTAATATTCATTACAAAGGCTGATTTTAGATTTTTTTACAAACTCAGTTACTCGTTAATTTTTGATTCTGCTGTAATATAAAGAAAAATTAAAGTACCTCTGATTTCATTAAGAATATCTTGCTCATCTGAAAATGGTTTTTAGGATGTAGGTGATATTTTCCCTTGAAAAATGAAAACAACCGTAAATCTGGTTTTATCAACTATTGTCGCTTTGTGGGTAATGGCGATCGCTATTATCTCCGTACAAAATGCCACGCCGGTATCGTTAAGATTTCTGACATTTGAATCGATTCAAATTCCAGTTGGGCTAGTGCTGGCTTTCTGTGTTGCAGTAGGAATCCTTGCTGCGAGCGTAGTACAACCTTTATGGAATATATCTAATTTCCAACAAAGTAATTCTCGGCGATATGAAGATGATGACGAGTTTTTTGTTGATGAAGATTTTTAAACTTTTTTAAACTTTTTTAAACTTTTTCAAACTATTTCAATTTTTTTATTAATTTTTTTAAAATTTTAAAGTTACTTCGCTTCCATCCAATTATCACCCGCACGGGCTTCCACCAGTAAAGGAACACTCAACCTTACAGCATTTTCCATCACCGATTTAATTTTGATTTGCAACTCTTCCCACTCTTGAGGAGGAATTTCAAAAACTAATTCATCATGAACTTGTAACAACAATCTTGCTTGATAATGTTGCAAAACTTCCTGTATTTTAATCGTGGCAATTTTGATAATATCGGCGCTAGAACCTTGAATTGGTGCATTAGCAGCAGCACGCAATAATCCAGCATCGTAAGCACCTAAATTCTTCAATTTACTTAAATCAATTTCTTCGACAGCAACATTTTTTAAATTCTGTAAACTTCTACTAGTAAAATCTACATAACGCCTACGTCCTAAAATTGTTTCTACATAACCTTGGGAAATCGCTTGTTTTTTCAAACTTTCCAAAAATTCAAAAACTTTTGGATAGCGATTATAAAACCTTTTAATAAATTCATTGGCAAGATTTTTATCAATACCAGTTGAACGAGAAAATCTCAAGGAACCCATTCCATAAATTACACCAAAATTAATAGTTTTTGCTATACGTCTTTCATCGGATGTAATATCATCCTTTTCATATACTAATCGCGCCGTAACGGTATGAATATCTTCATTATTGTTATAAGCTTCCACTAAAACTGGTTCTTGACTCAAATGAGCCAAAATTCTTAATTCAATTTGCGAGTAATCAGCCGCAGCCATTAACCAACCCGATTGTGGTAAAAAAGCTTTGCGAATTTGACGGCTAAAAGCTGTACGAATGGGAATATTTTGTAAATTTGGATTAGAAGAAGATAGTCTTCCAGTTGATGTTGCTGTTTGATTAAAATCTGTATGTACGCGCTTAGTATCTTCACGAACTAAAGCTGGAAGTGCATCTACATAGGTAGATTTTAATTTAGATAAAGTACGATATTCGATAATGCTATCAATAATACCAGTTTCATCAACATCTCGCAGCTTTTCCAAAGTTGCCGCATCTGTAGAATATCCAGTTTTAATTTTACGAGAATATTTAGTACTTAAACCTAAATTTTCAAATAATATTTTACTTAGCTGTTTGGGAGAGCCTAGATTAAAATGTTCTCCAGCAATCTCATGTACTTGTGCTTCTAATTTAGTTAAATCGGTTTCTAACTGCTGCGAAAGTTCATTTAAATAATCCGTATCAATGCGAATACCTTGATATTCCATTTCCGCTAAAACTTTTTCTAGCGGCTGTTCTACTTCTAAAAAAAGCTTTAATAAAGCTGGAATTTTTTCTAATTCTTTCCGTAATTTTGCGACTAATTGAAACGTGGTATAAACATCCATACCACAGTAATCTGCTACCTCAGAAATACTAATATCCGCAATAGTTTGACCTTTCGGAACTAATTCAACATAACTTTTAGCTGTCAATTTCAAGTATTTTTGAGAAAGTTCGCTTAAATTATGACTGTTGTCAGGATTGAGAACATAACTTGCTAACATGGGGTCAAATATTACCCCTGCTAAATTAATTCCTTGACATCGTAAAATTAAACGGTCAAATTTGGTATTTTGAAAAGCTTTCGGATAATCTTCACTTTCTAAAATTGGACGTAATCTTTCTAAGGCAATATTTTTATCGAGATTATTTCCGTTTTTATGTCCCAAGGGTATATAAGCAACTTCCTCTTCATCAGTTCCCCAACAACAACCAATTCCGACTAATTCAGCATTTCGTGGTTCTAAATCACTAGTTTCAGTATCCCAAGCGACTGGTGTTTCTGAACTTGTAAATTGTCGGAGTATTTCAACTAATTCCTTTAATTTTACTTCCGTATCGATGATGCGCGGTTTAATTGGAGAAGCATTTTGTTTTTGAAATTCTTCTGTTTGTTTAGCATTCCAAAACCATAAATCATCATTTTCAGCTTCTACAACTTCCGTTTCTTTTACTTCCTCAACATTACCGCCAAACTTTTGTTGAAGTTCGTTTATCTTACTCAGAAAAGAACTAAATTCCAACTTTTCTAAAATTGGTTTGAGTTCGCGATCGTCAAAACCTTTTAATTTACAATCTTCCAAATCAACTTCTAGCGGAACATCTTCCTTAATCCTTGCCAAAAACTGCGATTTATCCGCGTCTTCCTTACCTGCTTCGAGTTTCTTATGAGTTGCGCCTTTAATTTCATCTAAAGACTGATAAATTTTTTCCAGGGAACCATAAGTATCAAGTAATTTTACTGCCGTCTTCTCCCCAATCCCCCTCACGCCGGGGTAATTATCCGATGTATCGCCGCAAAGTGCTTTAAAATCAACAACTTGAGATGGTAAAACCCCTAATTTTTGTTTAACTTCTTCTGAGAAAAATTCTTTTGGCCCTGTACTTGAACCTCGTAGAGATTCTTTATCAAAATACAGGACACTAATTTGCTTGTTTTTGTCAACCAACTGAAATAAATCTTTATCTCCTGTCAGGATTTTAACTTCATATCCTGCCTTAGATGCTTGTTGCGCTAAAGTTCCTAAAACATCATCTGCCTCAAAACCCGGAGCAGTTAATATTGGTAAATTCAATCCCGTAAGTAATTCGTGGAGATTTTCTAAATCGGGAATAAAATCTTCAGGTGTTTCTTGACGGTTGGCTTTATAGTTATCATCAGCTTCATGGCGGAAAGTTGGTAAACCCAAATCAAAAGCAACTGCGATCGCTTCGGGTTGTTGCTTCTCTATGACTTCTAGCAAAGACTTAATAAAGCCAAAACATACGCTAGTAGGTATACCCGTTTTGGTACGGAGTCCCCCATCTCGTCCTTTTGCGAAAGCGAAATAAGAACGAAATGCTAAGGAATGTCCGTCAACTAAGACGAATGTAGGATTTTGAGAAGAACTTATATCGGAAGTCAACTGGTAGTAGGAATAGAGGACATTTTATTATTTTAATCAGTTGCTACCGTTTTGGAACATTTGTTTTACTTGAGATACAAAAATTAAGGTTTGGACAACAACGAAACATCATAGCAGCAAGCGTCAGACTATTTTATCAATACCTGAGAGATTACTTCCTACAATTAACCAGATTATTTCACGACTTACAACAATTACAATACACGGGTTTGTGGGTAACACGCTTAATGCTTATTATTACCTTCAAAATTAATGGAAGCGTTACACACCTTACAATAAAAAATCTGCCAGTTGCCCCCATTACGATATTTGTTTGTATTTCCTAATTGTAATCTACAAGTTTTATTTATAAAAACTAATACAATCTTTATTAAAATTATATTTTGTTTGTCCCAGTTATGAGTTATGAAATTGACTGCTAAAATTGCATTATAATTCTGATTTTTATTAACTTCATAAAGAATATAAATATTTATAAGTTGTCATGAGTAAACTTTTATTTTTTCTCAGGATATTTGCGGATGGATTATCAAAGATTAATGGAACAGAATTAAAAGCGAAGGGCAAGATAAATTGTTTCAAAGATAATATTTAAATAGAAGAGAATACAATGAAATACAATAAATTAATTACTTCCATTGGTTTAACAGCTAGTACCTTTTTATTTGTTTCCAATATCGCTGAAGCTGCAAGTTTCAAAACTAACTTTAGTCAAAATGATTGTCCAAAAGGTAATGTTATATTAGAATCTATTAAACTTTCATTTACTCATAATCTTGATTTCGATGACTTAAAAAAATAATATATAAAGAATTTAACTATCAATAAACCCGGTTTGAAAAAACCGGGTTAGCTAGTTTGAGATTTAGTAATTCTATATAATCCTATGCCCCTAAATATATGCCCCTAAATATATGCCCCTAAATATTATCTAAGGAATAGGTTTAGTGTTTTTTGCAGCTTCCTAACTGAATTATTCCTTTCTTTGCACTTCCCCTGTTAACCTCTAACTGTAACTTACATTAATTGGAATTCATAGCATGAAGAATACAGCTGCTCAGGATATTAAACTACTAGTTTTGGATGTCGATGGTAGTGCGACTCGTTCGCTTTAAATGAGTAATAGTACTCAGGGACAAGCGGCAAGAAACGAAAATAATGTCATAGTTTCTTGACAACTTGATTTTTCATGTGAGTGAAATTCTCACCTCCTAGGTACAAGGATGACAGCGTATCCCCTGCCTGAGCGACTGACTATCAAACGGGTAAAGCGGGGATAAAAGGCGGTACACCTGAACCTAACAGGCATATCCCGTCTAGCACAGTTGGGTATGAACAGGAATACGAATCCTGCGTCCGAACCATCGTCAACATCAACAAGCCTACGTAGGTTAGCAGGCTTGCCCAAAATGGGAAAGGATAAGAGCTAGGCGATTTATCTGTTCGACCTAGTTGTACTCTCGATAAACCCGGTGGAGAGCAGGAGTTCTAACCCCAACGTCAAATGAAAAATCAGGAACGAGGTAAAGCTCATATTTGTTCTCAAATGGCAATACATGCCCCGAGTAGGTGTCAACCGCAAGCAATATGAGTGAAAGATTGTTTCAGAAGCCAAAGCCTTGGGTAATGCCAAGGATATGCAGACAGAAACACAATAATCTGGAAGGTAAAGTTGTAAGTAACAGCTAAAATGTCATGAACACGGAATTAAAGCCGATGTATGAATGGAAGACGATTCCTTGGAATAAAATCCAACGGAACGTTTTTAAGTTGCAAAAGCGAATTTATCAAGCTTCCAGTCGTGGTGATCTAAAAACAGTTCACAGGTTACAAAGACTTTTAGCTAAATCTTGGTCTGCAAAACTACTAGCAGTTAGGAAAGTTACGCAGGATAATCAAGGACGCAAGACTGCGGGTGTAGACGGGGTAAAGTCCCTTACGCCAAAACAAAGGTTGCTCCTTGCACTTAACCTCAAACTTAATCAAAAGGCAAAGCCGACAAGAAGGGTTTGGATTCCCAAACCTGGAACAACGGAAAAAAGACCATTAGGTATTCCCACTATAGCTGACCGTGCCTCTCAAGCATTGGTCAAATTAATGTTGGAACCAGAGTGGGAAGCCAAATTTGAACCTAACAGCTTCGGATTTAGACCGGGGCGCTCATGCCATGATGCGATTGTAGCAATTCATTCAGCAATTAATACAAAGGCAAAATATGTTTTGGATGCCGATATTGCAAAATGTTTTGACCGCATCAATCACCAAGCTTTACTAGATAAAATTGGCACTTATCCGAAATTACGAAGACAAATCAAGTCGTGGTTAAAGTCTGGCGTTATGGATGGCAATAAGTTGTTCCCAACAAGAGAAGGAACTCCACAAGGAGGAATTATTTCTCCACTGCTAGCCAATATTGCCTTACACGGATTAGAAGAAGAGGTTAGGAGACACTTTAGACAAAACAAATTTGTCAACAAAGTGAGAATCTCTCAGAACTGGAAACCCTTTGTAATTAGATATGCCGACGATTTCGTTGTCCTCCATGAGGACTTATCAGTTATAAAGGAATGTCAATTAATTCTTGAAAGATGGCTTAAAGACATAGGACTTGAGCTTAAACCGAGCAAAACTAGAATCTGCCATACCTTAGAAAATTTGGATGGCAAAGCAGGTTTTGACTTCCTTGGCTTTGAGATACGTCAAGTACCAAAAGGGAAAAACTACTCAGCTAAAAATACTAACGGGAAGGTTCTTGGATATAAAACCCGGATAGTACCAAGTAAAACAGCAATAAAAACACATCTCCAAAGCATCCGTCAGGTAATAGACAAGCACAGGAGTACAACTCAAACAGCATTAATTAATCATTTGAATCCGATTATTATTGGCTGGTGTAACTATTACTCAATCGGACTTAAAAGGATGTTTAGCATAGTACATAATAATGTGTACCAAATGCTGAGAGCTTGGGCGAAAAACCGACATCCTATGAAAAATATGCACTGGATAGTAAATAAATACTGGACAGTAGATGAAGGACTAGGATGGGAATTTGCAGCTAGAGATAACGAAAGATTCTTTAAACTCTTTAAGCACCAAGAAACGCCCATCATAAGACACATTAAAGTCAAAGGAAATAAAAGTCCTTTTGATGGAGATTGGGTTTATTGGGCTAACCGACTTGGAAAATTGCCTGACGTTAATAATCGAGTTGCAAAACTTGTCAAAAAACAAAAAGGTAAATGTCTCGAATGGGAACTGTTCTTTCAAAAAGAAGATTTAATGGAAATCCATCATGTTGATGGAAACCACCATAATAATTGCCATAAAAATCTTGTTTTGTTACATAGACACTGCCACGACAAAGTTCATTCAATGAACTGAGGTATGAATGACAATCACCAGATTGTTGAGGAGCCGGATGAATCGAAAGGTTCAAGTCCGGTTTTGAAGCCGAGTATGAAAGGTGACTTTCATGCTTAGGGTAATCCATCGCAGGAGAATCTAACAAAATCAGTCATCGCGTTATAGAAGCCGTTAATGCAATAAAAGCAAAAGGAATTCAAGTGGCGATCGCTACTGGTAGAATGTATTGTTCAGCAAAGCGTTTTCACGCTGAAATCGGCTCAAATCTACCATTAATAGCCTATCAAGGAGCCTGGATTCAAGATCCAGTTTCCCAAAAACTTCACCAACATTTATCCGTGGATAAAGAAATTACATTAAAGTTGTTAGACTACTTTGAACAACCATCACTACGCCAACTTTTATCCGTCCACTTCTATATAAATGACCAACTTTATGTGCGAGAATTGACAGAAGAAACCATAATTTATGGACAACGTTCCGGTATAACACCAATTCCTGTAGGAGATTTGCGTTCTTGTTTAAACAATGAACCAACAAAAATTCTTGCTTTATGTGAAGATACTGAAGTTATCGATCAACTGCTTGATAATTTGCGCCTTCAATATACTCCAGCAGAACTTTATCTAACTAAATCTGTTGCCACCTTTTTTGAAGCCACTAATCCTCTCGTAAATAAAGGAAATGCAGTACGCTACATAGCTGAAGAATTATTAGGATTACAAAGAAACAACGTAATGACTGTTGGCGACAACTTTAATGATGTAGAAATGCTTGAGTATGCCGGTATTGGTGTAGCCATGGGTAACGCACCAACTCAAGTTCAAGCTATAGCTAATTGGGTAGCTCCCAATGTCGAGCAAGATGGAGTCGCAGCCGCAATTGAAAATTTCCTATAACATACTGAACAATAAATAAAAAGCACTGTGATACGGGCATCCCTGCCCGTGCAAATTCATGGAGATCATATAAACAAATAGTCAAAACTTGAACAAAGGAACAAACGATACAAAATCAGAAAGGGCACCGACGACTGGCCGTGTTTCGTCTCGGTGCCCTCACTGGTTCGCTCCTCACACAAGAGATAATATATCTGAAGCAATTTGATTAGTCAATATATGTAACAAAAATTCATATTTTTTTTCAGTAATGGGTTGACTCTGGCTCATAATTCTAAACAAGCGGATACACCCAATTTTTCTTCGATTACAAACTTTAATACTGACTGAGTAATCATAACTAATCCAACTCTAGCCATAACCAGTTCTGGTGTACTTGTTTTGACATCGCCGCAAATGCGACAAGCAGACCAAAAACTTTCAAAAGCTTTAACTAAGCTAAGTACTGCCCTTTGCCATTTTAGTGGACGAGCAATGATTGGTTCCAACTCATCTACAACTTGAACTAAATTGCTAATCAAACGGCCTTCAGCTCGATGATTTAAACGAAGTTGTCCACCACTGTTAAGCCAAGGTATGGATTCCGAAGAAATTTGATTCGAGTCAATTAATTTTTCTTGTTGCGCCAGTCTTAACAGTGAACAGCAGCGTGCATGAGCGTATTGAATCGAAAACAAAGAT
Organism: Richelia sp. UBA3308; assembly: GCA_002361335.1. GTDB lineage: Bacteria > Cyanobacteriota > Cyanobacteriia > Cyanobacteriales > Nostocaceae > Rivularia. The sequence goes on along the minus strand of DESS01000009.1, from coordinate 18,227 downwards.
TCGGGATCAAACTCGGAGATAACAGCTTTCTCAGAAACCGAAATATGGTTAATTCTTTCTCCCCTCCAGTTATCAATAAACCCTTGCAACCAAACAGCTAAAACAAAATCACTCACTTCTATCTCGATTAAACCTGAGGAAAACACTTGTACCAGTAAATCTTCCCCCCAATTTGCTGATAAATGAGAAGCTATTGAACTAGCGAGCTCAAAAGGCTGTGAATTATGAGATTTTGAGAGGTGCAACGCCACAGCTGATACATAAGAAATTTTAATATCACTTTTCCCCTTTGATAGAGGGATTTGTTTTTTTTGTATATATGTATTTTCTTTGGACTGAGCATAAGTACTTATGAGTTCAGTCAATTTACCGTATATTAGCCCTATTAGTGCTGTATACTTACTTACTAGTAGCCTTTGATGCACAGATAAACCTGATGACAACACTGTAAACCCAGAAACATTGATTTTATGTCATCTATCTTTAGGCATAACTTTATATTTGGTCAAAGAAAATTAGAATTGCATAAAATTTAATGAATTCTGGGTAAACTTTACTACAAACATTGTACAGTAAGAAGTATAGCAAAAGAGTAGAAGCTTACGTTTTTACCTTTTGAAAAGCTGGCATTTAGGTTTGAAGCCTAATTGGCCTTCCACAAAGACACTCCTTGCACCTTTTTATGTCGTCTTTGTCTTCAGCCGAACGCTCTTTGTTACCTATGCAATCTCCATCCTCTTTTTCTGAGGCATCACGTCCATTTTTAACTTGGCAACGAATTCTTGATTGGGCACAAGAACACTATCGCTGCCGCACCTTTAGCAAAGATGAGCGAATTCCAGCTAGACCTGGATTGCTGTATTTGGTGCAAAGGGGTGCGATCCGCATGGTAGGAACCGCCCAAGTAAGTGCCACTGCTTCTCAATTAACGTCTCGCCGAATTAACAGAACACCTGAAGAAGCATTCTTGGGTTTTGTTGGTGCCGGACAACCCTTTGAAATTGTTGCTCAATCGCCTTTTACATTGCAGTCCTACGCCCATGTAGACCAAACAGCAGTGTTGTGGATGTACTGGCATGATTTAGATAATTGGCCTCATTTTCGCCGCGAAGTTATGGATGCCTTTAGGTATCAACACCAGCGTAAGTTGCTGTGGTTGAGTGCCTTGGGACAACGACGCACCATCGACCGACTCTTAGGATTTCTCACATTATTAATTGAGGAATATGGAGAACCGGCTATGAGCGAAACTGATCCCGAAGTAATTCGTGGTTATTGTCTGCCCTTCCCCCTCACTCACGCCCAAATTGGCAGTGCAATTGGTTCGACTCGCGTTACTGTAACTCGCTTAATGGGTAAGTTACGTCAACGCGGCTTAATCCTTACTCAAGGGGATAATCTAATTTGCTTGCCAGCAGAGTCAATTAATAGAGCCAGCTAAACCAGGGATAGTAGGAGTCAGCGAATTCTGACCCATTTTGGGTAATTAGTTCCTGTCCCTGCTGAGTTAGTAAAAAGTTGGCATAAGCAACACCTGCTTGTTCTTCGGTTTGCCCATTTTGTTTGACCACCACAAACAGACTGCGTGTAATCGGGTAATTGCCAGATTGAAATGCCTCAATGTTCAATTTGTTGCGTAACTTAGGACATTCAGAAGGGAGGACGAATGGTTCTTGGTAAGGAGCAACATATTTCCCTTGCGTTCGCCCCAACGGCAAGGGTTTGATTGAACATTGAGGAACGACCTCACGGGGCACAAGCATAATAAATACCGCCAGGACTACTAGCTACCTTTTGTAGCGCTTGGGTGGTAGTGGGGACAAATTCTACTGTTGAAGCCATAGGTTGACCACCCAAGACATCTTGAACGAATAGTTCTACCGTACCACCATCATTAATGGGCCGAGAATAAGCTTTAATTGGTATATTGGTACCACCTAACTGCTTCCAATTAGTTATTTTGCCGGTGTAAATTGACCGTAATTGGTTTATAGTTATTCCCGGAACATTTATGTTGGGGTTCGCAGCAACTGCTAACCCGTCCATCGCTACGGGGATTTGTCGGAGAGTAAACCCCCGTTCCTTAGCACGGCTTATTTCTATGTCTTGTAATGGTCTGGAACATTGAGCAAAAATTAATCGACCATCAATTAGCATTTTGATACCAGAACATAAGTACTACAACTTAATCGTTGTACGTAACGCAATCGAAAAACAGGACGCGCTGCTTGAATTTTTTTATGAATTGATTGCCTTACTGGTGCCCAAGAAGTACTTCCTCCGTAGTTAAATAATCCTGTAGGGACGTTTTCTACAGAACTAAAATTCTTACCGCTTGTTTCTGATGTTGGAATCTGGGGTGCTGCTTCGCTCTCTTGAGGTTTAGTAAGAGAATTAACATTAAAACTATTATTTTTATTAAACCACCACCATCCACCAGCTATCAGTCCAGTAGTAATTAATAAAGATAAAATCAGAATTGGTGTTTCGTTTTTCTGTGACATAAAAAATAATCGGTTTTAAAGATTAATTAATTATTTATTTAATTATTTTTTGAATTATTTTTTGAAAAAAATAGTTAATAGCTAATCTTCCATTGAAGATTCAACTATTAACTTTAATTAAGTTTTAATTACTTATACATTATCTAATTCTGACAAATCCTGCTTGAGAAATTAATTTCTGACCTCGCTCTGTAAGTAGTAAATTAGCATAAGCAACACCTGCTTTTTCTTGAATTTGACCGTTTCTCTTGACAATTACAAACAAGCGTCTAGTCATAGGATATTCATCATTTCTAAAAGCATCTACATTTATTTGGTTGCGCTTTCGAGGACATTCAGTTGGTTTAATATATGGTTCTTTGTAGGGCGGAACTAATTTACTAAGTGTTCGTCCAACTGGTAAAGGTTTAATCCCACATTGTCCAACTACTTCGGGTGCAGAAGCATAGTAAATCCCACCCGCATTTTGAGCTACTTTTCTCAAAGCTTCAGTGGTTGTAGAAATGTTTTGAACATTTGTGCCAAACTCTTTATTTTCTAAAATATTATTCACAAAAAATTCAACAGTACCTCCTTCGCTGATTCTGGAATAAGGTTTTATTGGTAAATTTTTGCCGCCGACTTGTTGCCAATTAGTAATTTTGCCAGTGTAGATTTTTTTTAGTTGAGCTAAAGTAAGCCCCCGAATACGTAAGTTGGGATTAACAGCAATAGCAATACCGTCGATCGCAACTGGAATTTCTTCAAGTTTAAAACCCCGTTGTTGCGCCTTTTGGTATTCTTTATCTTTAATAGCTCGCGATGATTGGGAAAAATCTAACTGATTTTTCAATAGCATCTTGATACCAGTACCAGAACCCGGGGCACCTGTAATTGGATTTGTATAACGGAGTTGATATTTAGGTAAAGCAGTTTTTATCTGAGAATCAACTTGTTTGCGAATTGGTGCCCAAGTAGTGCTACCGCCATAACTAAACAATCCAGAGGGAACTTCTTGCACCGAATCAAAATTTTTATCGCCAGATTGCAGATTTGACTGAGACTGATTATTAATAATGTAACCATTGCTTATATCAAAGCTTCTAGTCAACCACCAATATACTCCACTGACTAAACCAAGTGTAATTAATAGGGCTAGAACTAAAACCGTTGTCTCGTTTTTTTGTGACATAGATGTAGTGATTAACCTTCAATAGTTGAGGAATTTTAACTGTAGACGATTTGCTTTTATAGAGCTAAATTTTAAAATTAGCCTCTCTATTGATGCCCCTAATAAATAAAGTTTGATACCAAACACTAGTTCATTTAAAGTTAATAATTAACCCAAGTTATATAGCCGGAGGCGAAGTATGCTTTATTTTCATGACTATTAGTATCAAAACCAAATCAATAAATTAAAATATGAAAAACGAAAAATATTAAGCTGTAATGGTCAGTCTTTAAATTTATTTAGGTTAATTTAACTTTAAAAGCTAATGCCCTATGTGATAATCCGCTCAAGAATATCAAACAAATTTGATTTGTAAACTTTTTGATTTGTCAACTATAAAAGACTCTTTTTACAACTAAAATATTTGACTTAATGGCAATATATCCCGATAAAGTATGGTGATTCAAGAGCGTAGATTGCAAATAAATTGGTTAGATAGTCTTATAAATTAATTAGAATACATTTTCCAAGCACTAATTGTAATTTACAGCGGTTTTGGCATTGGATGCAATACAACGAAGCTAAACAAATTAATCTCACTAAGCCACTTCTTACAAACCTGGGAACCCTGTCGCTTTTCTTGGCTGCTTTTCTCCTCTCCAAATCATAGGAGAGGCATTAAAGAAACTGCCTTGTCAGAATTGGTATATTTAACCATATCTTTAACAAAGATTAATCTTCTGATAATAGTTAAGCCGATTGATTAGATTGACAATTAAGAATAAAGCTACTTGTTAGCTAAAGAAGCAAAGATAGTATTTTATATATAAGACGAAATAGAGAAGTAAGGGCAACAGCAACTAAGCTTCCTGTGAAAGATAAAATGACTATTGCTTGAATGCTAAGTTGACCTTGTAAAAAGGGAATCAAAAATATAATTAATAAAGTTACTGCGGGAATAATTACTAAATCCCATTTGTCAATCCATCGCTTAATTTGAGCATAAATTAAGATTCCTAAAACTACTGCTGATGCAATAAAAGTAAAAGTAGGTAATTCAATTATGCTCAAAAATGCTATGGAAATTAAAGCGCCTTCAAATCCACTAAAAGCGGAACCAGCTAATATTTCCAGTTCGGAAAAGGTGGAATAATTTTTCTGACTAGGTATGTATGGTTGTGGAAGCGGGGTAGGTGGTGATTGTGATATTACTTGGGGCTGATGAGGATTCAAAGAAGTATCAGGTATCCCTTGCTCTTCAAGTGCATTCAAAACATCTTGCGCTGATTGAAAACGATGCAAGGGAGCTGTTTGGAGCATTTTATCTAAAACTTTGCTAAAGTGAGAACTAATATTTACCAAGTCTTGCCATTGCAACTGATTGGTGTAAGCATCAAATAGCTTAGTTATATCTTGTTGTCCGGTTAACAATAAAATAACAGTTACAGCCAAAGCATATAAATCTGTAGAAGGAAATACTTTTCCCCCTGACATTTGTTCTGGCGGTGCAAATCCCATGGAATATATTCCGGTAGAAGAATTATTAGCCCCACTCGGGCTGTTTGTTGCTTGTTTAACTGCACCAAAATCCAGTAAGAAAAGTTTACCGTTACGATGGCGCATTATATTGGAAGGTTTGATATCTCGGTGGATAATTCCTTTATCGTGGACAAATTGTAATACTGGGAGAATCGAACGCAGGACAAATAATACTTCTGATTCCGAGAATTTACCCCTACGCAGTAATTCTTCTTCTAAATTTTCTCCATCAATATATTCTTGTACCAGATAAAAAAATTGGTCTTGTTTATCTATTTGCCAACCTGGAACTATCACAGGGAAAAAAGCAAATAAATCTGGAATTTGGTGATGTTCTGAGCCAATTTCCTCTAAAACTATCGCTTCTCTTTCAAATAAATGTTGTGCCAGTTGTAATTGATCGGGACTTAAATTTCCTGCTGGTAGGAACTGTTTTACTACGCATTCTCGCATTCTGGTTGTATAGCGATCGCGTGACAAAAATGCTGCTCCAAATCCCCCCTTTCCAAGCAGCTTGATTGGTAAATAACGTCCGGCTAAAATTAAAGGCATCCCACAAGCGCTACAGTATTTTTGCTCTGCTGTCCTTAGAATTGCGTTATCATCTAAATCTACAAAATGATTCTGCGGACGGGGACACTGGGGACGAGTGCAGTAAATTTCCATTGTTTGCCTGATTGTCACTAATAATTTGTCAGCTAGTCAAACAGTGAAATCTATTTAAGTAGTCTGACAGAATTATTTACACATTATTTTCTCGGGTTAACAAGGTTTTGGGATTGAGAAGCCATGTAATCAATTATGTCTTACTAAGAGTTACAATTTCTGTTGTCCGCTAAAGGCAGCCAAGTGGGATGCAGCCAAAGTGCGATTGCCTCCGGCACCCTTTCGTTGCTGATCGCAGGGTAATGGTTAACAAAACCAATAAAGATGAGCTTAGCGCAGCCCCCGTATAAAGGGCAGACAGCATTCTAACAGAAGATTTCGGTAACTCTTGGCTGCGCTATTTTTTACAGCGAAGGTAATAGCTCATTTTTTTAAGTTCCATCTCCGGGCCGCAGAAACTTTTCACAGTTGTAAATATCACCAAATACTTTTAAGCTCACTTTAGCTTTGGTTAAAGTTAGATGCCTCTACTTCTAAACCATTTACTACTAAAGGAGTATGTGATGATTTTAACATATCTATATGCCATCCAGGTGCGGCAAACTGAGGCAGTATTTCTCGACTGAAGGCTTCTGCAGCTTTGGACTTGTAGCGATTGGGATTCAAAATCAACCACAGTGTCCGTTTGACGACAACACTATCAATCGGAGTAAAGTGAAGCATTCCCATTTGTAACTCTTTGGTAATAGCGCTAGTTGAGACAAAAGCAGCACCCAAGGAGGATTGTACGGCATTTTTAATTGCTTCGATGGAATTAAGTTCCATTTCGATTTTTAAACGCCGGGTGTCGATGTCATGGCGTGCTAGTACTTGGTCTATGACTTTGCGGATAGTTGATTGGGAATCTAAAGCAATGAATTGCAGTTTGTATAAGTCTTCTTTTTGAATAGTATCAAGTTTGGCAAATGGATGAGATGCGGGTAAGATTAATGCCAACTCATCCTCGGCGTAAGGAATCTTTTCTAATGAATCCGTTAATTCTGTGGGAATTTCACCGCCGATAATTGCCAAATCAACTTGTCCGTTAACTACACTCCAGGCAGTACGGCGAGTGGAATGAACATGTAATTGTACAGCCACATCTGGATATTTCTGTCGGAACATCCCAATCATCCGAGGCAAAAGATAAGTCCCCGTAGTTTGAGAAGCACCAATAATCAAAGTACCGCCTTGAAGATTCTGTAAATCCTCAATTGCACGACAAGTTTCTTGACACAAACTAAGAATTTTTTCACCATAACTCAAAAGTAAGTGCCCCGCTTCAGTCAATTGTGCCCGACGACCTCCACGGTCGAATAAAGGGACATCTAATTGTCTTTCTAAGTTTTGCACTTGCAAACTCACCGCTGGTTGGGAGACATAGAGGCTATCAGCAGCACGCTTGAAACTCCCTTCTGCGGCAATTGCTTTGAGTATTCGTAACTGGTCTAAAGTGAAAGGAAGGTCAGACATAAGGCTTAACCCACGAATTGGAAAGGAGTATTATTTGCAACATTCGGGCTTCGATCGCTTTATTTATTAGGGTTTGATTGTGCATTACTCAAAATTTGTCAAGCTTTGCTTTTAGGCACAACTAAGATACATGTAATTATGTGGTTTCTATGTTGGTTTGGAGATCAGGGCTGCCACCATTTCAGGTTTAACCTAAATTTAATTAATAAGCTTGACGGGCACCCGACGGGTTCCCATGAAAAATTTTTATTCTAAAAATTTTTCATGGGTGCCCTGTAAGTTTTTTTGAAGAAAAAACTTTTAAGGAAACCCTTGACCAACCCCGGGAGCAGGTTTTCCCCAAGGCATGAATAATAACAATGCCGAATTATTCTTGGAGGCATTACCCGAAAAAGAAGAAATTACAACATTTTGACCAAAATCCTCCGTTTTTAACTTTGTGATATTGGTTGTACTGGATTTAAGACGCTTGATTATGACTTTATCTATGTATACTATTGTGCCGAGTTGGTTCACCTCCACTCATTGTGTCATGCTGGGACTATTATTGACTTTTGCAATTGCTCACAGTGGAGGAGCAGCCCTGCGGGAAAAAGCAGAAAAGCTCATTGGAGCAAGGCTTTACCGAATTTTATTTGCGCTTATAAGCTTGATTTTAGCTGTAATACTGATTGTTTACTTTTTTAACCATCGTTATGATGGCTTGCAGCTTTGGCAAGTACAAAATGTGCCCGGAATACAGACACTTGTGTGGGTCTTGTCGGCAATTTCTTTTATATTTTTATATCCTGCTACATTTAATCTACTGGAAGTTGCTGCTATCTCCAAGCCAGAAGTTCACCTTTACGAAACCGGAATTATTCGCATTACCCGCCATCCACAAATGGTAGGACAAATAATTTGGTGCGTTGCTCATACTTTGTGGATCGGTACTACTTTTACTGTCTTGACCTCTATCGGCTTAATACTACATCATCTGTTTGCTGTTTGGCATGGCGATCGCCGTTTGCATTCACGTTATGGCGAAGCTTTTGAAAAAGTCAAGCAACGCACCAGTGTTATTCCTTTTGTTGCGATTTTTGATGGTCGTCAATCTATCAAAGGTAAGGAATTTTTACGTCCTGCTTATTTTGGGGTTGCTTGCTTTGTGGTTTTATTTTGGTGGTCTCACCCCTTTTTGTTGAGCTTAACTAGTAGGGTAGAATGGTAAACCGATTATGGCTCAAAGACTTACAACCCCAAGCATCGGGTATGATTGAGATTGAAGTTTTAAGACTCATCAGTTGCTCCTTAATTCAATGTAGGATAAATTCAAACAGCTATGAGATGGGGGGTGTTTTTTTAGGTTAGTGGAGATTTAATAGTAGTAGCTGCCTTTATGGAACTGCTTCACGGAATAAACTCCCCCGGTTGTGAGGGAAGACTATGTTGGATGACGGCAGTTTTGATCAAAAAAATGATTAAAACAAGCAAGTTAAAGCTATCTGTCTGTAATGCTAAATTTTAGCCAACTCTTTGTCAGAAATACCTAACAAAAATACCATGTCAGGGACTGCCCAGAAAAATACAAATAATACGGGATATAATCTCAGGGTTACGGTTCACACAATCGTTTTGCAGCCCATGATGGCGGTAATTTAACTACGTTAAAACAAGCACGAAAAATCCTAGCTACAAATGCTCAAAATGTTTTGAGCTTCTAGAATAAAGGGATTCAAAAAAAAATCGAGGTTACAATTTCGGTAAAAAAATGGGTTACAATTTCGGCAAAAATAAGCTCGTCCGCTTGTGCCCCACAGATTCCGGATACACCCCCGAAATTGATTGGTTTATCAAGCCAAGAAGCTGACTTTAAAGTCACCAGGGGCAGGCTTGAAAACAAATGAACTTGTGGTGTATCCGGGATAAGCGGTTGGCAGTAAGCCTACCCCTGCTCGCTGTGGTGGTTGCCGCAAAGGGGAATTAAACTTATGGCCAGCTTGGGATAGGCCAACTCTAAACCGAAATCTTGGTTGACTTTACCTTCCCTTTGGTTTCCCACAGGGGAAGTTTAATGGGTTTTCGTTAAAGAAATTTTCCCTTGGGCTTGATCCTTGGAAATAAAATTTCGAGGCTTGTGCCCTTTGATTCTGGTGAAAAAACAAATCTTCCATGCAGTTGAAAGATATTCATGAAGGGAAAATGCTAAAAAAAAGTCTATAAATAGCAGCTGGCAAAAAACAGTTGGCGCGAGTATAGCTAGGACAGATGATATGAAAACCATTTAGTTCGAGAGGCGTTATGGTGTTGTCGGTTAGTGAACGGACATTTACAAAAGAAGTTTTAGAATCTCAAGTTCCAGTTTTGGTGAATTTTGAAGCACCTTGGTGTGGCTTATGCCGCATCATAAAACCTTTATTATTGCAGTTTAAATCTCAATGTGGTGATGAAATTAAGTTAGTTGGAGTCAATGCCGATGATAATTTTAAACTGTCTACTACCTATCGATTAAAGACACTTCCAACACTTCTGTTAATTGAAAACGGTGTTGTAAGAAAGCGTTTGGAAGGTTTTAGTGGTAGAGAAGACTTATCTGCGGCTTTGTTCCAGATAAAACAGACCTATACAAATTTACCCCGAACTTACACTAGTAGAAAAACAGCAGAGTTAGGTTGTCGTCCGATCACGCTTGGTGCTTACAATTTGCTTTAGTTTTTAGCCATCACTCTAGCTATGGATGGTGAATAAGGAAAGATTTTTCTTTTCCACAAGTAAATTATCAGGCTTGTATCAAGTTAGGTTTTTGGTGAAAAAAAATTTTTTCTCATCATTTTCTAATACTTATAGTTACCATAAAAGAATTTTGAAAAGAATTTTGAGCGGGCACTTGGTATTTAGCTGTGGATGCAAGCAATAATTGCTTAAGAAAAGGCAAAAAGTTTCTGATTGAAGAAGGTATATAAGCTATATTTTCGTGGGGTATGTTGCTCAAGACTCTCCGTAAAAGTGTTGTAAAAGTAAATTGCAACACCTATACTTATGGGCAATTGTTGGCGAAAATTAGCAATTAAAATAAAACTGTTTTGAATTACCCCACCGAAATAATATCGGGTGGGGTATTTTATCCTAAATTGTGTGTGTCACAATTATTAACAGTTCCGACCAGGACAACTGCGGCGCGGATAGATAATTGAATTGGACGGAAATTTTCTCTGTGGCAGCGAAATTATCTACCTTTGTAGCAATGTTCGATCGTTAGTGAAGAATTCTAAAAGTAGGCATCAGTGATGGAAGTAATCTATCAATATGCTTGGCTGATTCCAGTTTTACCGCTTTTAGGAGCGATGCTGGTAGGCTTGGGCTTAATTTCGTTTAATCAGGTGACTAACCGCCTACGACAGCTAAACGCCGTATTTATTATCTCTTTAATGGCAGCGGCGATGGGGCTGTCGTTTAGTTTGTTGTGGAGTCAAATTCAAGGACACCCAACTTATACGCGCACCTTAGAATGGGCAGCAGCAGGTAGCTTTCACTTGACTATGGGCTATACTGTTGACCACCTTACAGCAGTGATGTTGGCGATTGTGACCAGCGTAGCTTTCTTGGTAATGGTGTACACCGATGGCTACATGTCTCATGACCCCGGCTACGTAAGGTTTTACGCCTATTTGAGCTTATTTGGCTCCTCAATGTTAGGTTTGGTAGTTAGTCCCAACCTGGTACAAATTTATATATTCTGGGAACTGGTCGGGATGTGTTCCTACTTGCTGGTTGGCTTCTGGTACGATCGCAAGTCAGCAGCAGATGCAGCCCAAAAGGCGTTTGTTACCAACCGTGTTGGTGACTTTGGTCTGTTGTTGGGCATATTAGGACTTTTTTGGGCGACGGGAAGCTTCGAGTTTGAGGTTATGGGCGATCGCCTAGCTGAACTCGTACAGACGGGTGCTTTAAGCAATGTTCTGGCTGTTTTATTCGCGATTTTGGTTTTCTTAGGCCCAGTGGCGAAGTCAGCTCAATTTCCGCTGCACGTCTGGCTGCCGGATGCTATGGAAGGTCCTACTCCCATTTCAGCTTTGATTCATGCAGCTACAATGGTGGCGGCAGGGGTTTTCCTGATTGCCCGGATGTACCCAGTATTTGAACATGTCCCAGCAGCAATGACTGTCATTGCTTATGTTGGAGCATTTACGGCGTTTATGGGGGCAACCATTGCCATAACCCAAAACGATATTAAGAAAGGTTTGGCTTACTCCACCATTTCCCAACTTGGTTATATGGTTTTAGCTATGGGAGTAGGCGCTTACACTGCTGGTTTCTTCCATTTAATGACCCACGCTTACTTTAAAGCGATGCTGTTCCTTGGTTCCGGTTCGGTAATTCACGGAATGGAAGGAGTTGTAGGTCACGATCCAGTTGTGGCGCAGGATATGCGAGCAATGGGCGGACTGCGGAAGTATATGCCGGTTACGGCAATTACCTTTTTAATTGGTTGTTTGGCAATTTCGGGTATTCCACCTTTTGCTGGTTTTTGGTCAAAGGATGAAATTCTTGGTTCTGCCTTTGCAGTTAACCCATTTTTGTGGCTCATTGGTTGGTTAACTGCCGGAATTACCGCTTTCTATATGTTTAGAATGTATTTCATGACATTTGAAGGCCAATTCCGGGGTAAAGATGAAAATCTTTTGCAACAGTTAAAGAAATCGGCAGCAACAATTCTTGTAGAATCAGAAACTGCTCCTAATTTTGGTCCTGGGGCAATGAAACAGGGAGAATTGGAATCCACCCAGGAAGATCATTCTCACGACAGTCACGGACACAGTGATACACCCCATGAATCCCCGTGGACGATGACTTTACCATTATTGGTTTTGGCAATTCCTTCGATGGTAATTGGTTTGGTAGGAACTCCTTATGCTAACTATTTTGAGGAGTTTATCTATCCACCAAGCGAAACTTTAGCAGAAGTGATGGAAAAATCTGCCGAATTCGACCCCACAGAGTTTTACACTATGGCAGGCATTTCCATCGCGATCGCCCTTGTGGGAATTATCTTGGCTTTGTTGATGTATAGATTGTATAAAATCAATCCAGAAGCCATTGCAGCCAAAATTCCCAGACTTTACAAGCTATCTCTCAACAAGTGGTACTTTGACGATTTTTACTATCGCGTATTTGTTCTAGGTTTGCGTCGTTTAGCCAGACAAGTATTGGAAGTTGACTTCCGCGTTGTCGATGGTGCTGTTAACCTCACCGGAATTTTCACCCTTGGCAGCGGTGAAGCCTTAAAGTTCTTTGAAAACGGACGGGCACAATTTTATGCCTTGATAATCTTTGGGGCAGTTTTGGGCTTGGTAATTGTCTTTGGTGTTACTTGATATAGAAATGTAATATGTTACGTTTCTACTTGTAAAGAATTAGAGTAATGGGGATGAAGGCAGATAAACTAGTTTCTCTGCCTTCATCTTTTTGCAATTTTTGTTAAATCAACCTAACATTGACCGCGAAATCAAAAAAAAACTGCTAATTAATAGCTAGTAGTTGATAGCCAAAATTCAAAATTTATAATTCTTTCCTAACCAATTCGATGAATACAGCTAATTTTCCCTGGCTAACAACGATTATATTGTTGCCCATAGCAGCATCGCTGCTGGTTCCCATCATCCCCGATAAAGACGGTAAAACAGTGCGTTGGTTTTCCCTAATCGTAGGGTTGATAGATTTTGCACTGATTGTTACTGCTTTTTACACCCAGTATGACTTTTCCAATCCTGACTTACAGTTAGTAGAGAGTTATCCTTGGGTTCCCCAATTAGGTTTAAATTGGTCAGTAGGGGCAGATGGCTTATCTATGCCCCTAATTATTTTGACTGGATTTATTACCACCCTGGCGATTTTAGCAGCTTGGCCTGTAACCCTTAAACCCAAGCTATTTTATTTTTTGATACTCGCAATGTACGGTGGACAAATTGCCGTATTTGCAGTTCAAGATATGCTTTTATTTTTCCTAGTGTGGGAATTAGAATTGATTCCGGTTTACCTGCTGCTGGCAATTTGGGGAGGTAAAAAACGGCAATATGCAGCCACCAAGTTTATTTTGTATACCGCTGGTGGTTCTTTATTTATCTTGCTTGCATCCCTAACAATGGCTTTTTACGGCGATAACGTTACCTTTGATATGACAACGTTAGGGGCTAAAGATTTTGCTTTAAATTTACAATTAGCGCTTTATGCGGCTTTCTTGATAGCCTACGCCGTCAAACTACCGATTATTCCTTTACATACCTGGTTACCAGATGCCCACGGCGAAGCTACAGCCCCGGTGCATATGTTGTTAGCAGGTATTTTGTTAAAAATGGGTGGTTATGCGTTGATTCGGATGAACGCCCAAATGCTTCCTGATGCCCACGCTTATTTTGCGCCAGCCTTAATAATTTTGGGGGTAGTAAATATAATTTACGCCGCTTTAACATCATGGGCTCAACGTAACCTGAAGCGGAAAATCGCTTACTCTTCAATTTCTCACATGGGGTTTGTATTGATTGGTATTGCTTCCTTCACCGATTTAGGTTTGAGTGGAGCAGTATTGCAAATGGTTTCCCACGGGTTAATTGGAGCAAGTTTATTCTTCTTAGTTGGTGCGACTTACGATAGAACCCACACTTTGATGCTCGATGAAATGGGCGGTGTTGGTAAAAAAATGGGTAAAATCTTTGCGATGTTTACCACTTGTTCTATGGCTTCCTTGGCATTACCAGGAATGAGTGGTTTTGTGGCAGAGTTAATGGTATTTGTCGGTTTTGCCACCAGCGACGCTTATAGCAACACCTTTAAAATTTTTGTAGTGTTCTTAATGGCAGTTGGGGTAATTTTAACTCCAATTTACTTACTGGGGATGTTGCGGGAGATTTTCTACGGCCAAGAAAACAAAGAATTAGTTTCTACTCAAAAACTTATAGATGCCGAACCCCGTGAGATATTTATTGTTGCTTGTTTGTTGATTCCGATTATTGGAATTGGTTTATATCCCAAGATTTTGACTCAAGTTTACGATGCAACAACATTGCAATTGACTGGAAGATTGCGCGATTCTGTGCCGAGTTTAGCTCAACGAGAAGTTCCTGCGGTGTCGATGAGCGCGCCAAAAATTGGTAGTTAGTTAAAAGGTAATTTTGAATTCATAGAAGGATGGGTTTAATTAAAACCTGTCCTTTTTTTGTGGGGTTGTACTGTGAACAAAAACCCCCGCAATAACCCCCGCAATCACGCCCACAATCACGCCCACAGGTTGGAAACCTGGGGCTACAGAAAACTTTGCCCGTCTTCACGGGCTAATGTAATACATATTTTTTGTAGGGTGCTGCTACGCACGTTGTATTGTTGGTGGTTATAAGTTTTCTATAGCGTCACGCACCAATTTTTTGTGAGTTTGTAAAAAAAAATTGATTATTGTAGGCTGTGTATCTTGATAATTGTTGTTGGTGGTTGTAAGTTTTATCGCATCACGCACCAATTTTTTATCCTTTGTTGTTGCTTGTAATAAAAAATATAACAGTATATTGATTATTTTTGATCAGATAATTTATTTTTCTGAAGTCCGAAGAGAAGGCAAAGCTATCAATTCCACCAAGGCAAATGGAACAAGACATAAAACCCATAAAAAATATTGTAAGAAAAGTACCGAATTAAAATATAAAAATATCATCATAGTTATTGTAGAAGATAAAAATATGCTCGACTTTTCTTTTAGGAAACTTAGATAAACCATTCCCATCAAAAATAACATAAGTAACTTGGCTCTTAATCCTATAATCCAAGTAAATTTATTAGACAAAATTACATCTATTGAGGGTGCATTGATTATATGAGAATCTGCTAAACGTGTTGCTGAAAACAAGATAGATTTGAAGTAACCTTCAGCATTTATAATTATAAAGGGTAATGATGTTAAAAATGGAATACTTAAAATTAGCAAAAATCCAATAACTATATCTTTTACTCGGGTACTTGTATCACTTTTTTTAAAAAGATATATAAGATATAAAGGTAGTAAAAATACTGCAATCTGTTTAATTCCTAAAGAAACACTAAATAGAAGTAAAGCAAGTTTTGTCTTCTCTTTTAAAAGTAATAAAGAAAGCAGTAAAAAAAATATTGCTGCAAATTCTAGATGCTGAACATTTATTATATAAATACTCCACCGACTTAATAAAATTATTGTGGAAGCTACAAAACCAAGTATCAATAAACCTCTAAGAATAAAATATCTTAAAGTTAATACAGCTATACCAATATGAAAGGCGAAAGATAAAGGTCGCCATAGATATAACCAATCACGAAACGATGTAAAACCAAGCTTTTGAAATAATGCAGATAAAAGGTAAACAAGTGGAAAATAAGTTGCATATTTATCATTGTTCCTCATATCACTTGCCAAAACTCTAGCATAGGGATTTTCCAAATTAATAATTCTTTTCCCTTCCAGCCAAACATAGTAAATGTCCTGGTGTCTTAAAGAATCAGTAGGTCTTAACCAGAAATTAATATGTATTAATAAACCTGTAGACAATATAAACAAAAGAATGAATAAAAATTTTTTATCCCATTTATGTAAAATTGACATTTTAATTTATAAATAAAATTAAGTTAGTTAATTTATCTTAACTCATTGGTGACAGTTTTTTTGAAAAAAAACTTAAAAGTCCGTCAAGTAAGTCGGCTCAAAAAAACACAACTCATTTAGTTTTGTAAACTTCAGCGCGATTTACTAATAACGTACCTTGAAGGTTTCTTTGATGAAAGAACTGAAAATTTTTGTGCTTTGTTTGGCGTAGTTGATAATGTTCTTATATCGGGTGATAACGAACAATTAGCTCTTGCTTTAAATTCAATTACTGAAATAGCTAGATCTAGTCCTTTTAAAGAAATTGGTAATTTAAATTCGGTTCGTGCTGTCCTTAATAATCCCAATGATGTATGGCAATTTTGATTTAATTATAATTTACAAAAGATGCTAAGAAATATCCTTCGTGCATGAGGCTATAAGCATTTTTATTGGCTATTAAATTTGTCGAAGCGTCATACACCCAACAACAAAATAGCTATAAAAGCCCCTGCAGACGGGCTTTGTTTTTGTAGCCCCAGCCTTTAGGCTGCGGGCGTTTTTTATGTAGGTTTTTTTATTTACAGAATTTATGGGATTATCACAAGACTCGGATGGTGCGTGACGCTATTATAAGTATTTTGATTGGGCACCAAATTTGTCGAAGCGTCACACACCCTACATGCTGCGGGCGTTTTTGATGTAGGTTTTTTTATTTACAGAATTTATGCGATGATCACAAGACTCGGATGGTGCGTGACGCTCTCATGTCTTATTACTAGGTTCAGATTTGTTCAGAGTACACACCCTACAAGAAAATTGTGCCAGTTGTGTAAGTTCTAGTTAACTAAAATCTAGTTAACTAAAATATCTATATAATCCCATCAATTGTGGTAAACCTCCCATGCTAAACTACAACCCATTACACTGCTATCCTTCTTCAGAAGAACTACCAGACTCTGACGAAACACCTGTGGATAATGAACTGCAAGATTTAATTCCCGGTTTACTCAAAGCCATACTAGCTTTAATATGGGCCGAACGCTGGGATTGGTTTTTTGGCGTGGATATGGGGATTTATTACGATCCGAAGAAACCGGCTATTGTGCCGGATGGATTTCTTAGTTTGGGAGTTGAGCGTTTTATTGATGAAATTTTACGCTTGAGTTATGTACTTTGGGAAGAAAACAAGCTTCCAACTATGGTTTTAGAAGTTGTTTCCCAAACTTATCGAGGGGAATACAGCACTAAGAAAGAATTTTATGCTGAGTTAGAAATTTTATATTATGTGGTTTACAATCCTCAGCGTCGCCGCAAACCACCTTTAGAAGTGTATAAATTGGTGAATGGTGAATATGCTTTACTCCCTGGAAATCCCGTTTGGCTTCCAGAAGTTGGTTTGGGAATTGGCCATGAAAGAGGAACTTATCAAGGTATTACCCGTGAATGGTTATATTGGTACAACCAGGAAGGCAAAAGGTTTTTTACCCCTGAAGAACGTATTACTGATGCTGAACAACGTTTTAGTGAAGCTGAACAACGCCGTCAAGAAGCGGAAAATAGAGCGCAATTACTGGCGGAACGTTTAAAAGCCTTGGGTGTAGATCCAGATAGTTTGGGTTGAAAGTAATTAAGACTACTTTGTCAAATGTTCTGATTCAGCCGTAACATTGTGTACTAGTAAATTTATAGAGTAAATTTTTTTGCTTTATCCTGGAAGAGTTTATTATTTTTAATCTCTATGAATTTACTGAAGAATAAGTTTCACGTCGGTATCTTAGTTCTAAGTGTTATTGGAAATTTAGTATTTTTACCCAGTGCAGCGGGTAGTCCAAATAGTAATCTTGCTGTCACAATTAAGGGACTTAAAAATCAAAAAGGACAAGTTTGTTTTAGTCTTTTTTCTAGTAGTCGCGGTTTTCCCAGGAGCAACAAACGTGCTTTACAAGCAAAATGCGTCAAGCTGGAAAATACTCCGCTTATATTAAATATTCCTTCTTTAAAAGTTGGTACCTATGCGATCGCGATTTTCCACGATAGTAATGGAGATGGTACTCTAAATACAAACTATTTAGGTATCCCTAAAGAAGGTTTCGGATTTTCTCGAAATCCTCGAATTATTACTGGCCCTCCTAAGTTTGGTGATTCTGCAGTTTTTGTGGCTGGTTCGAGTACTGATATTCAAATTAATTTAAATTACCTATTTGGCAGTTAATCAAGATTTTTTCAACGGTGGCTAATAATGTTTACTCTATACATATAGCAGATTTTATTTTAATCAGGTACAAAAATACCCCACCCGCGCTGTCGCGCACCCTCCCCTTAATAAGGGGAGGGT
>DESS01000381.1 GCA_002361335.1 Richelia sp. UBA3308 | reverse complement strand
AGACGTAGCACTGCTACGTCTTTACAATTTTCAATCCTAAATCTAAAATCCTAAATCTAAAATTCTAGAGATACTTTTCCGACAATTGTCAAGGGAGCGCCGGGAATGACGCGCAAATCGTTACGCGCTCCTTGGTAATAATTTACGTCAAATAAGTTTTGGAAGTTGATGGAAGCACCAATGCGATCGCGTTTGTAAAATAAGGAGGCATCTGTTCGCAGGTAGCCCGGAAGACTAAAGCTATTGTTAAAGTCTCCTTGGCGTTTTCCTACGTAATATAGACCTAAACCTAATCCTAATCCTTCCAAATCCCCGGACTGAATTTGATATGTAGTCCACAAACTAGCGCCGTGTTTGGGAACGTTACGCAGGGAATTACCTTCGGGAAAAGTATCATCTTCAGAAATAATGGCATCTGTATAAGCATAACTACCTAAGATGTTCCATCCTGGTAAAATTTCACCAACTACACTGACTTCAACTCCTTGACTGCGTTGTTTTCCGGTTTGCTGGGAACCTAAAGAACTATCTGCTCCTTCTTCTCTTACATTATTCCGCTCTAAATGGAAGAGTGAGAGTGTTGTGGAGATTTTATTATCTAGTAAATCGGCTTTGACACCTACTTCATATTGAGTACCTGTTTCTGGTACAAATGGATCACCAGTAATCAGTGTATTGGTAGTTGAATCAAATGTAGTTTCTCGTCCGATTACGGGTTTGAATGACCGGGTATAACTACCATAAACTGAAATATTTTCCGCTGGCTTATAAACAATACCCGCACGAGGGCTGAAAGCTTCGTCTGTACGCTCGAAACTTTGTCTTAAGTCCTGTCGATCTTCATAAGTTTGATCGGCTATGTCAAATCTTCCACCTAATACTAAAATCCATTGCTTTGAGAAGGTAATTTGGTCTTGAAGATAAAAACCGATAGAATTCGTTTTACTTTCGGCATCTGCGAATGGTAAGGGAAAGGAGGAATCGAAACTTTCGGGGGAGTACTGAGGATTGAATATATCAATAGAGTCAATGAAATAAAGATTGAGTTTGTCATCAAATGTATCGCGCGATAGTTCTACACCAAAGAGCAGTTCATGTTCTATGTCACCTGTATTAAATTTCCCATTGAGATTGGTGTTGAGATTGAAGCTAGTTAACTCATTTGGATTTTCTAGGAGAACCCGGTCTAAGCTACGATTATCTCTGAGACCAGTACCCACAGCAAATGTACTTACTGGAATATCAGCTTTAGAAATCAGTAACTCGTTGGCGATCGCTAAATTATCGTTAAATTTATGTTTGAATCGATAACCCCATCGAGTGACTCTACTTTCATTTTCAGCAAGGGATGGTTCTCCTAAGTTGACACTGGAGTCAATTTTTCCTTCTGGGTTATCTTCTACAGTCCCCATTTTTGGTAGTTCGGGCGCACCTCCAGTAGAATGAGAATTCACATATTCTACTTCTGCGATTAACTGGGTTTTTTCGGTATTAATTACTTTGATAACAGGAGAAACAAAGAATGTACGTCTTTCCTCAAAGTCTCTAAAACTTTCTGACCATTGATAAGAACTTGTTAAACGATATGCTGGTGAATCAAGTTTATTACTCAAAGGTCCCGTAATATCAATTGACGGACGATGCAAACCAAATTGACCAACTTGATAATCTATTTTATAAGCAGGTTCATCTAATGGAACTTTTGTAATAATATTTACAGTTCCACCCAAGTCACCTTGACCAAATAAAACTGAAGCAGGCCCTTTAAGGATTTCAAATCGTTCTACATTTGTGGTTTCTGCAATTGTTCCTAAAGTAGTATCTCGCAGCCCATTTCTCAGGGTATTTTTACTTTCAAATCCACGAATTACAGGTGTGATCGCTAGGGAATCAGAAGAAACACGACCAGTTGTGACTCCTGCGGTGTTGCGTAATGCTTCTCCTAAGTTTGTGGTTCCCTGTTCTTCAAGTACTTGTTTGGGAATACCTTGAATTGTTTGTGGTACATTGATTACTGGAGTATCAGTTCTTGTACCTACAGAAGATTCTGGAATCCGATACCTTTGGGGTGTGTTAACTGTAACTACAAGTTCAATTACATCATCAGAACCATCTGACTGTTCGGTTGCTTGAGAATTACTCTCTTGAGGTGTTTTTTGAGTATTAGTAGTTCCAGATGGTGAAATTCCTAGAATAAATTCTTGTCCTTGGGTTCTAGGGGTTTTTGCTGTTGGTGATGCATCTTCTCCTGTAACTTCGATGCGGATACTATTACCATCAATATTAGTTACCCGAACTTTTGTGATTCCTTTAATCGGATTACTGAATACAAATTCCCCACCTTTGGACGATTCCAATACTGCATTGGGGATATCAGTAACGACTACATTCCCAACTGTTCTACTTTTTCCAGGCTTTAACAACTGTGGATTTGGGGTTTTAAGAACTACTTCTAAACCAGCTTCTATCTCATAAAGTTCCACAGCAGTGACTTTAATCAGACTATTGGTAGAAGAAGTGGATTGAGCAATTTTAGAAGAACTAACAACTGAACTATTGCGTTCGTTAGTCAATGCTGTTTTTATACCCTTAGCCCATGCAGGAGCAACAGTTAGTATACTAACCGTGCTTATAAGCCATAGGTTGATCAGAAATAACTGTTGCTTCATGGCAATATCCTCAAAAGATGAAATTTTCTCTGGAAAAAGTTTTGCTTGATTCTACAAACTACATAACCCAATCCTAGGTGTAAAATTACACCCATAGATAGACAAAAACGTGATTGAAGAATAAATTTAGTTAAATAATTTACTTCTCTGAGTCAATTTGTGATTTAATTTACACCCTAAGATGACAAAAATTCTTATTTGTTTTGACTGCTACTTTATTCATGAGTAATGTTTGGTAAGCAACATAAATAAAGGCTTTTATTCAGAAATCAATTAAAAAACGATCATACTAATAGTTGCATAAAAAGCTAGTTAGCACATACATCAAGTTATACTAAACAAATAATTAATGAACTACCCCGCCTTTGAGAA
>DESS01000008.1:7363-43281 GCA_002361335.1 Richelia sp. UBA3308 | reverse complement strand
TGTCCTGGTTTTATGTAGCAGTCCTGTTTCTTGCTTAACATGGGTAGCAAAATCGACACCTGCTTGTGCCCACTCGGCAAACTCAAACTGACCGCGTGGTCGAGTGCTGCGCGTCGATTTTCCATGACCGGGAGCATCGTAACTCCAGATATCCGCACCTTTTTTTTCAGCGTAATAAGTGCAAAATGCATCGTAAATCCCACCATGTGCGGCAAAACCGTGAGAGATGACCAGGGCGTATTTCGGTTCTTTTCCACGATAGCGGGTAGCGTAAAGCTCTCCCAGCATATGAGTCTCTAAAAGCACTTTGACCTCCTATTAAGATAATTTCCATGCCATGATGGCATACTGCCAAATTGTTGTAAATTCCATTAATATGTACACCAGATGTGCGATTTTGCAAAGGTAACTTGATGGATAATTGGAATGAGATTAGAACGGCTTACCAGGTCGCACGTTTAGGAACCGTCAGTGCTGCCGCCGAAGTCTTGGGTATTCACCGAGCCACCGTTATTCGCCACATCGATACTTTAGAAGATGTTTTAGGAGCAAAAATTTTTCTGCGCCATTCACGGGGATATACCCCTACAGAATTAGGTCTGGAATTAATGCGTATGGCCCGAGTGGCAGATGCACAATTTAGTCGGCTTGCAGAACTCGCAGCAGCAGATAATACAGGAATCTCAGGTGAATTTATCTTGACATCTTTGTATGTACTTGCGCCAATGTTAATCCCGGTACTGAAGGACTTTCAGGCTCAATATCCAAATATTTCTGTTCGTTATCTGGCCAGTGAGAAGCTTTTTCGACTAGAATATGGTGAAGCTCATGTTGCTGTACGTGCAGGTGCTAAACCTGAGATCGAAGATCATGTTGTACAGCCCTTTACTACACCAAGAATGGGACTTTACGCCAGTGTAGACTACGTTTCGCGTAAAGGCATTCCACAAGCTGATGATGATTTTGCAGAACACTATTTTGTGGGGTTTGACAATCTAAATTATGGCCCACCATTTAACATTAATAACTGGATGCGAGAAAATATCCCCGAGAAGAATATTATTTTTCGGAGTACTGATGTAACCGTCTTGGAAACTGCAATACTATCGGGAATTGGCATTGGGTTCTTTCCAACTGACAAAGCCACTGAGCATCCTGAACTGATTGAAATCTCGCCCCATAAAGAAGAATGGGATGTACCCTTTTGGATCGTAACCCATATCGATTTACATCAGACAGCTAAAGTGAAGGCGTTTCTCACGTTTTTGCAGAAAGAAACTAATGAACAAGACTAGTTATTAGCATAAGTTTAAATCAAAAAATCACATTACTATAAAGAATTCCCAATCCCAATCCTCAATCCCCAATTCCGCCCTTTTGCCTGATAATATAAATAACGCTTCAAATAACTTCATAATTTATATATACAATGGCGAGAGATTTACGGGGATTTATCAAAATTCTGGAGGAAAGGGGACAATTACGGCGAATTTCAGCTTTAGTTGACTCAGATTTGGAAATTGCGGAGATTTCTAACCAGATGCTGCAAAAAGGTGGTCCTGGTTTATTATTTGAGAATGTCAAGGGTGCTGATTTTCCCGTAGCGGTAAACCTAATGGGAACCGTAGAAAGGATATGTTGGGCAATGAATATGAAACATCCCCAAGAGTTGGAGGATTTGGGGAAAAAGTTGGCGATGCTGCAACAACCTAAACCACCAAAGAAGATTTCTCAAGCAATCGATTTTGGTAAAGTACTATTTGATGTTGTGAAAGCGAAACCGGGAAGAGATTTTTTCCCTGCTTGTCAACAAGTTGTGGTACGAGGTGATGACTTAGATTTAAATAAATTGCCCTTAATACGCCCTTATCCCGGCGACGCAGGCAAGATTATCACTTTAGGGTTGGTAATTACTAAAGATTGCCAAACCGGAACGCCAAACGTGGGCGTGTATCGTTTACAGCTACAATCTAAAAATACCATGACCGTACACTGGCTTTCAGTGCGCGGTGGAGCAAGGCATTTACGTAAAGCTGCGGAAAACGGTCAGAAATTAGAAGTAGCAATTGCTTTAGGTGTTGACCCCTTAATTATTATGGCGGCGGCGACACCGATTCCGGTAGATTTATCAGAATGGTTGTTTGCGGGTTTATACGGTGGTTCCGGAGTACAGTTAGCAAAATGTAAAACTGTGAATTTAGAAGTTCCCGCAGATTCAGAGTTTGTTTTAGAAGGAACAATTACCCCTGGGGAAGTATTGCCAGATGGACCTTTTGGCGACCATATGGGATATTACGGTGGTGTGGAAGATTCTCCCTTGGTGCGCTTTCAATGTATGACACATCGCCAAGACCCGGTGTATTTAACTACATTTAGCGGTCGTCCTCCCAAAGAAGAAGCCATGATGGCGATCGCACTTAATCGGATATACACGCCAATTTTACGACAACAAGTTTCAGAAATTGTCGATTTCTTCCTACCAATGGAAGCTTTGAGTTATAAAGCGGCGATTATTTCTATAGATAAAGCATATCCCGGACAGGCGCGGAGGGCAGCATTGGCGTTTTGGAGTGCCCTACCGCAGTTTACTTACACCAAGTTTGTGATTGTTGTGGATAAGGATATAAATATTCGCGATCCACGTCAAGTTGTATGGGCAATAAGTTCAAAAGTCGATCCGACACGGGATGTGTTTATTCTGCCCAATACCCCTTTTGACACCTTAGATTTTGCCAGCGAAAAGTTAGGTTTGGGAGGAAGAATGGGAATTGATGCTACAACGAAAATTCCTCCAGAAACCGAACATGAATGGGGTGCGCCTTTGGAATCCGATGCAGAAGTAGCGGCAATGGTTGAAAGAAGATGGGCTGAATATGGTTTGGATGATTTGGAATTGGGGGAAGTTGATGTGAATTTATTTGGTTATGATGTAAAGTAGAACTTATGTACTATTTAGGCGATATATCCTTAATGTAGAGACGCGATATATCCTTAATGTAGAGACGCGATATATCGCGTCTCTACAAGGATTTTAGTTATATAAGAAAGTTCCACAGAGGTAGAAAAATGTCTTCTCCATTTCCAGGAATGAATCCATATTTAGAAAATCCTGCATTATGGCAGAAAATTCATAAACGTTTGATAGTAGCAATTGCAGATTCTTTATCTCCCCAATTACGTCCGAAATATATAGTAGATATTGAAGAAAGAGTTTATCGGAATACTGATGATTCGGTTTTGGTAGGTATTCCTGATGTTGCAGTCAAAGCTTCTCAAACAACAAAAAAATCTGATATCGGAAATATTGCTGTTGCTTCTCCACCAGTTGAACCAGTAACAGTTAATCTTCCCATGCCGGAAACTGTAAGAGAAAGTTATTTAGAGGTACGAGAAGTCGCCACAAAAGAAGTTGTAACAGTAATTGAAGTTCTTTCACCTAAAAATAAACGTTCTGGAGAAGGGCGTAAAGCTTACGATAAAAAACGTTTGCGAGTATTAGGAAGTTCAACACATTTGATTGAAATTGATTTGCTGCGAGATGGCAAACCAATGACGATTTTAGATCATCATATTCAAAGTGATTATCGTATATTAGTAAGTCGCAGTACTCAACGTCCCAAAGCTGATTTATATGCATTTAATTTAAAAGAAAATATTCCCAAATTTCCTTTACCTTTGCGGGAAGGTGATAGAGAACCTGTTGTAGATTTACAAGAATTAATTAATGGTATTTATGAAAGAGCTAGTTACGATTTAGTTATAAATTATAGTCAAGAACCCGTGCCAGCTTTGAGTGAATCAGATAAAATTTGGGCTGATGGGGTTTTGAAAGAGAAGGGATTGAGGTAAACAAAAAAATGTATTCACCATTTCCGGGAATGAACCCATATTTAGAACATCCAGAATTATTTCCAGGATTACATCATTGGTTAATTATCGAAATTGCGAGATTTTTAGCTCCCCAGTTGCGCCCTAAATACCGGGTTGCTGTTGAAGTCAGAACATATGAAACTACAGATGAAAATTCCTTACAAATTGGTATTCGTGATGTAACTATAAGAAGTCGGCAGACTGCAAATGATTCTACAATAACTAATGTAGCAGTTGCAGAACCGACTGTAGAACCTGTAAAAGTCAGAATTCCAGTTCCTTTAACAATTAAAGAAGGTTATTTAGAAGTAAGAGAAGTAGGGACAGAAGCGTTAATAACAACAATTGAAATTCTTTCACCGAGTAACAAGCGTGGTGGAAAAGGAAGAGAGAAGTATTTGACAAAACGCGAAAAAATTTTAGAAACTTCTACCAATTTAGTTGAAATTGACTTATTAAGAAAAGGTGAACCAATGCCGATTCTTGATAATCATATTCTAAGTCACTATCAGATTTTAGTTTATCCTGGTAGTATCCGTCCCTTAGCGGATTTATATGCTTTTAATTTACAAAATGTAATTCCTTCTTTCCGTTTACCTTTGCGTAGTGATGATACAGAACCTGTTATCAACTTACAGGAATTATTAAATGAAATATATGATGTTTCTGGTTATGATTTGGTGGTTGATTATAGTCAAGAAGCTGTACCAGCTTTGAGTGAAGAGGAAAAAGTTTGGGCTGATGGAGTTTTGAAAGAAAAAGGATTGAGATAAATAAAGAGGGAGAGAGTGAGGGAGTGAGGGAGGGAGGGAGAGGTAATTGGATGGGGTTTTTACCCCAACCAATTACTAGCACGCCTTCGGGACGGTGGGGTTTTAAACCCTGCATGTCTTGATAAAATAGGACTTACGCAATCGGTAAGTTTTTCTTTAGTGGTGCTTGTACACTGATTGATTTCTAACCCAGTAACAAGGTAATGATTGTACGGCACCAACCAGGGTATTGTGACAATTGTATAAGTCCTGTAATATAAAATAGCCCTGAATGCTATTCATAAATATATACATAATGAATTTGAAGATGATGCTGAAATTGTGAAACAAATGCTTGAATATTTTATTAATGAAATTGAATTAACTTTATATAACAGAATTTAAATATTTAGTTGATTAAATATTTTATTCAGAGTAATTTGTAATTTACATAGCAAAACTCATATTTATTCATCTTCTGGAACTATTTTTTGTCCCCGTATTTGAATTTGTTTTATATCAAAGTCTATTCTTGATTTTAAGTCATACACCTTTTTTTTGAGTGAATAATGTACGCTGATATTGTTTAATTATTGTAATATTAATTCTATTTCAGACTTATAGTCCGGACTAAGGCTGCGTGTCACAAGACTCGGTTGGTGCCGTACCCTGATTGCCGCATTATTAAGTTAAAAATTAGTCGAAGTGTCACGTGCCCCTACAAGAAAAATATGCCAGTTGCGGCCATTCCTAATAGTAATTTAATCGTTGTAAATCAGAATTTGGATAATTTTGATAATTCATTAACTTAGCTAATTTATTGAGTAAATAATGTAATTATCTAAATAAAATATTTCCTAAAATCTAAAAAGTCACTACCGCAAACTAAGACACCTCAAAAATCCTTTCCCCTCTCCTCAAACCAACAATCTGACAATCGCGATCGCACTCCTCTTCCCAGCCCAAACTCTGCCATAATCAAACATACATCTACTAACCCACAAACGAATGTCCGCTGACGAATACGACACCCCTTGGAAAGAAGCCATCGAAACCTACTTTCGGGAATGTATGGAATTCTTCTTTCCCATTGCAGCAGAAGAAATAAACTGGGAACGAGGATACAATTTCCTAGATAAAGAATTACAACAAGTTGTTCGGGATGCTGAATTTAAAAAAAGATTTGTAGATAAACTCGTCCAAGTTTGGAAAAAAGATGGTACAGAACAATGGGTATTAATCCATCTCGAAGTCCAAAGTTATGAAGAAAGTAACTTTGCGAAACGGATGTATATCTACCACTACCGCTTGTTCGACCGTTACAATCAATCTATAGCCAGTTTCGCTATTTTAGCTGACGAACGTCCCACATGGCGACCAAATGAGTTTCGCGATGAGTTATCGGGTTGTGAGGTTAATTTTCGGTTCCCCATTGTCAAATTACTTGATTACGCCGAACAATGGAATGAATTAGAAGCTAGTTCAAATCCCTTTGCTACGGTAGTAATGGCTCATTTAAAAGCCAAAGAAACCCGTCAAGATACTCAAGTACGGAAACGCTGGAAACTGTATTTAACCAAACAGCTTTACGAAAAAGGTTATCAAAGGGAAGATATCATTAATTTATTTCGGTTTATCGATTGGGTGCTGAAATTACCAAAAGAATTGGAAACCAGTTTTTGGGAAGAAGTTAGCGAATATGAGGAGAACAAAAAAATGCCTTATGTAACTAGTGGTGAAAGAATCGGGATTGAAAAAGGAGTAAAGCAAGGAATACTTGAAGGTATTGAAGCACTTTTAGAAGTCAAATTTGGTGCTGAAGGTTTAGAACTTTTACCGGAAATTTCTCAAATACAGGATGTGGATGTATTGAGAGCAATTCTAACTGGAATTAAAACCAAAAATACTTTACAAGAATTAAGAGAAATTTATCAATAGTACTTTTCCCACTCTTGCTTTTTCTTTCTTTCCCGAGAGTGGGAATTTCTAAACATTAATTACCTATCCTTACATCCTCTAAAATCTAAAATCGAATGACAATTGGTATCTGGATATTAGGAGATCAACTACATCTTAAACAAGCTGCTTTACAAAGTTGCGATCGCGGTTCACTTGTATCAATTATCTTGATAGAATCTTATGTTCATATCAAACAACGACGATATCACAAGCAAAAGCTGGTTTTAATCTGGTCGGCGATGCGGCATTTTGCTGATAAATTACGTAATTTGGGTTACTCAGTAACTTATAACATTGCTGAAGATTTTCAAACCCCCTTAGAAGAATGGGTGAATGTTAATCAAATTACTGAATTACGGGTGATGACTCCCAATGACAAACCTTTTTTGAAAACCATAAAAGATTTAACATTACCTTGCGATGTAAACATTATTCCCAATAACCAATTTTTATGGAGTGGAGAAGAATTCAATAATTGGGCAAAAAATCGCAAGCGTTTGTTGATGGAAGATTTTTATCGGGAAGGGAGACGACGCTTTGATATTTTAATGGAAGCTGATAAACCCGTCGGAGGAAAATGGAATCTTGATAAGGAAAATCGCAAACCACCCAAAGGTAATTTAAATACTCCCGATGCCAAGTGGTTTGAAGCAGATGAAATTACAAAGGAAGTTATTCAACAAGTTAATTCCCTTGATATCCCAACCTATGGTGAAATAAAACAATTTCGTTGGGGAGTAACTCGTTCCCAAGCCCTGGAAGTATTAAAATATTTCATAGATATTCGCTTAGCTGATTTTGGTCCATATCAGGATGCCATGGTAACGGGAGAAGAAACAATGTGGCACGCCATGCTTTCTCCCTATTTAAATCTAGGTTTACTACAACCCTTAGAAGTCATTCAAGCAGCAGAAAAAGCTTATTACGAAAATCAACTTGCTTTAAATAGCGTTGAAGGTTTTATTCGTCAGGTGTTGGGATGGCGAGAATATAT
Source organism: Richelia sp. UBA3308 (assembly GCA_002361335.1). Taxonomy (GTDB): domain Bacteria; phylum Cyanobacteriota; class Cyanobacteriia; order Cyanobacteriales; family Nostocaceae; genus Rivularia. The sequence goes on along the minus strand of DESS01000008.1, from coordinate 35,706 downwards.
GCACGGAATTTATCACCATGTGGATGCTGATTATTCCCAACAGAATTGGTTTAACCATAATAAACCATTACCGGAATTTTATTGGACTGGTGAAACCAAAATGAACTGCCTGCATCAAATTTTAACCCAAGTCATGGATACGGGTTACGCTCATCATATTCAAAGGTTGATGGTATTGAATAACTTTGGTTTGATTGCCGGAATTTCGCCACAAGAATTAGAAAACTGGTTTCATGCAGCGTTTATTGATGCTTACGACTGGGTAATGCAAACCAACGTTATCGGTATGGGACAATATGCAGATGGAGGTTTACTCGCATCCAAACCTTATGCCGCCTCTGCAAATTATATTAACAAAATGAGCGATTATTGTAAAAGTTGTTTTTACAAACATTCACAACGCACTGGAGAAAAGGCTTGTCCCTTCAATTTCTTATATTGGGACTTTTTGAACCGACATCGGGATAAATTGAAATTTCAGGGAAGGATGAACTTTATTTTGAAGAATCTCGATAAAATGTCTGCCGAAGAGTTGGAAAAGATTCATCAACAAGCTGAAGGAATATAAGACAATTTACAGAATTCATGACAATGAAAGTTGATTTTGCTCACAAAAACTCCCCTATCAAAGATAAAACTGATTCAATCCATTGAATCGATTGCTTGGTTCCGGCAGCACCAGCAGGTTTAGCAACATAGGAACCGTATTCTAAACCGACTTCTGTTAATTCCCATCTGTTGTCTGAAACGGTTTTACCCTTACTATTGACACGTTTTGCAAAAATTCTTCTTTGCAATCCTGCTTTCTGGAGAGCGAGGTTAATTTCAGTTGGCTTCTTACTGCTGCCGTTTTGTTCGTTCCAAATTTGCGCCAAGTCGGTAACTCGGATATAACGTTGTTTCACTGCTGTATATTGTTCCAAGGTTTTCGCCGCTTCTGAAAGCATGGGAAGGTCGTATTGTTTCTTTAAGCAGTCTATGATGTGAAGTTTCTGTACTTCTGGAGAGATATTTAATCCGTCGAAGATTTTTGTTAATAGATCGTAGGATTGTTCGATTTCATTTTGACTAGAAGATTGATTTTGCGACTGATGCTTGTAATCAACTACTTTATGCAAGAAGCTTCTTACCCCTAACTTTAGTAATTGAGTTGCTAGTTCGGGGTTATCTTTTGGGAGCCATTCTACAATCAAATCTTCTGGAATCAATACAACGGTTTTAAGCCCAGTCTTAGTAACCACTTCAGCCGATTTTGTCTCCTTTGGTGCAACGGTTCCAAAACGCCTTGATATTGTCGATTTATCCTTTTTCGCCAGCCTTGCATAACTACTTATGGAGCAAAAACTTTCTCCGGTTTGGGCATCAATATATATTCCAATACCAGAGTTGTTTTCAAAAAGTTGTATATTGTTCATGTTTTTGTTTTTTAGTATTTGTGAGGCGAATATCTCGCCTCGTTTACTAGAAAAATTAAATCAACAAGTCATCCAGATAGCTTTCAATTACCTTTGTCTGTGCTTCCTCCGCGCTGCTGCAAAAAATCAGTTTTATTGAATTAATTGGTTGCGCTTTCCAACCATCCTCTGTGAATGACTCGTAATAAGTACCAAGCAATCTATCTTTATTCCAAACCCGGTACAAATAGCCAAAATTACCGTCTGGTACTGAATCTAGTTCTATTTCTAGTTCTAGTTTTGAGTCTTTGTATGTGAATATGTCAACAACAACGGGAAGCTGTTGTGTTTTTAGTTTTGTAGATGTCATAATTATTTCTTCGTTATTGGACGAAAACGCGCTTAGATTTTCCAGGTCAGAGCGCGTTCTTTATCATCATCATGCGTTAACTTGTTCATACTGTCAAGTAGTTCGCATGATGTAATTCACGTTATATTAATGCTATGAAGTAATTCATGGGAGAAATATACGTGTCTAGGATTGCGAAACTCAGGGAAGCAAAAAACATGACTCAGCGCCAAGTTGCCGAGTCACTGGGCTGTGATGTTTCAACGGTTCGTAATTGGGAAAAAAATCGTGATGGGGTCAAAATGTTTGTCCGCGTTGCTAAATTATGCAAACTTTTTGATTGCGATCCGTCTGAGCTATATGAAGTTGTTGATTTAGTTGAAGATTAGTAAGATTTAAGAAAGCAAATAGCTATCAATTACAGCTAAATGCGCCTGTTGAGAAGTATTCACAATGAATCTTGATTCTCTATTGCAAGGTTGGGCTACCCACTTTCCTTGCATATTTTCATAGAAGGTACCAAGTAGAATCATCCCATCCCAGACGCGGTAAAGCAATCCAAATACCTCATCCACCGAGTCTATTTCTGTTTTTGCTTTCTCCCACTTAACTTTAACTCCAGAAATGTCTGGTGCTATTAATTGAGCTTGATGGTACAGGTAGTTTTCAAGCTCTTGTTGTGGTAGAGCTTGAATACCTTGCGTTAATTGAGGCATAATATAATCTCCATTAATTAATTTTGTGGAAGAGAACGCGCTTTAGTTTGGTACACCGGGGCGCGTTCTTTATGTTCTCAACTGTAAACTGTCAACAAATAGTTGTCAATCAAGTAAGTATAGATTCACTATAAGTCAACTGCTGTGTGACAGTTGACTTATACTTGTAGAGGTTAAATAAAATGTTATGGCGGTGAAGATAAGAAGAACGGTCAAGTATGAAGTAGAAGTGCCTGGGCTTGGAGAAAAAATCAAGCAAGCAAGAGATAAGAGTGATAAGTCGCTGGTAAAGTTGGCGAAAGAAGCTGGAGTATCTCGGTACTACTGGTACAAAATTGAATCTGAAAATATTGATGGAGGTGTTTCGGAAGAGACTTTGCGAAAAATAGAGGAGGTGCTTGGAGTGGATTTTGGGATAACTTTTGAGGATTAATCCTGGCTGCCTAAACGGTTTAACAGTAAAATATTGCCAAATAGCTTTTGGTAATGTAAATATATTTGGCTAAATATTATTTGGTAATTTTTATAAATAATAAATATGCCTATAAAGTTTCGTTTAGCAGAAATTAGAAAGGAAAGGGGAATGTCTCAAAATGCTTTAGCTCAAGCTTGTAGCATGAGTTTACAAAATATTCAGCATCTAGAGAAGAAGGCAAAATCTGTGCCTTTTAAAACTTTAGATCTTCTTTGTGAAGCTTTAAGTTGCTCTCCCGCAGACCTTTTAGAGCGTATTAATGATAAAGAAGCATTAGTGTGATACGCTTGGTTGCAATCCAAGAGAGTTGTTTGGCTATGAGGAAGTTAAATAAAATTCCGACCTTCGTATCCGAAAGCCCTTGGCGTTGACTATATCAACTTTAAATATTTATCAAACCAGTAAATTACTTAAACTATTTATCCAAGCATTTGTGCTGGCAAAGCATTTTGCAATAATTGATTTTTAAGTCATCATATAAAAGTTTAACAACCAGAGCGTCAAGCAAAGCTAGCAGAAAAATAATTTAATGACACAATCAGAAAATTTCCCCAAACCAAAACCCAAACCGCCAGTGGAAAAAAAATTCCAGCCCATTACGGTGGTAGACTGCAATACCGATAACCCACGTATTTTTACGCAATGCTACAAATGCGATCAACCCCTACTAATTCAAACCCATCACGATGGTAGCGAACCAGTAGATCACAAAATACAATGTCCAAGCTGCGGTAGGATCGCCTTTTTTGCCCACGCACCGAAAATAGCTGCTGTGATGGCCTTAGGAGATGTTCCTACATCTAATACTTAACTATGGAATAAATCCCAAATTTACCAACCCCTGTTAGGGGTTTTTTTGTGATTATTGCAAAGCATTACGAATATGAACCAATTTACTCTGGTGAATTAATATTAAGAGTAAAGTTTTTTTCATAAGTAAATATACCATGCTTAAGTCAATTAAACTCGTAATATTGGGATTATTTGCTGCATCTGCAACATTTACTACTATTCCTGAAGCCAACGCTTTAATAAAAACCACGGATAACGAAACTGTATTGAATGAGGATGACAACCATTCTTTAATTGCTCGACATTATCGCCACAGACGACGGGTGCGTGTAATTCGCCGTCGCCGTTATCCTAAGTATCGATATAATCGATATATCAGAGGACGTAGGTATAGATATCGTAGACTACCGAAGGTAAGGAATCGTAGTTATAAAAAATGCTTTTCTAGAGCCCATTACTACCGTGGTATTCGCCGCACTTACCGGGTGTGTCATAATTATCGCAGTTAATTTCGCCTTAAAGATAAAAAAAATCAGCAGCATCTTTTAATTACAGAGCTACTGATTTAATCAGATACTGTGTATGAAGTGTGGTAATTTCGGTGAATACGAGGTGATATTAATCACTATTAACCTTAGCATAACCGAAAAAGTAGTAAATGGGAAGAATCGTTACAAGAAATACGCCAAAAAAAGCATTATATCTTGGTAGCAATGGCAAATCTTTGTCGTATTGCCGCCTATTTTATGGATAGAATTACAACTCTGGGATTGTTAAACTACTTGCATCCCACAATTGTAATCATATGGTTCATAGAAAATCACTTTGGCTAAATATAGCATTGGGCTGCTTTATTACCTGCGCTTTACCTGTTGTAACTCCGAGTCGTGCGGTGGGCGCAGAAAGGTTAAAACTTTCTTTTGGGGTAGTAGAAAGGGCAATTTCGGTTGATTCTCTGGAAACTTATGCCACAACTGGTGAAGTAAATGATGAATTAGCAGCCTATTTTAAGTACCTTTCTGACTCCGAGTTAGAAGAGGTACGACAAGTGTTAGTTGCTCCGATTCCTTTAGGAGCTGTTGTAGTTTCTCAATTTCTATATTCGCCTATTGGTGAGACACTTTTAGAAACTCTTTCACAGGTAATTGAAAGTGGATTTCGCAACCGTGGAAAAGCAACTCAGAAGAAATCTCGGCGGAGTAGTGGATTTTACGGAATTCGTTCTGCATTGATTTTAGCAGCCGTTGAACCAAAAAACTTTACTTTATTAAATATATTACGAAAATTTCCTTCTAAAACTATTTCGATAGATTTATTTCGCAGTTTAGAAATTGCATTACGGCTGAGAAATATTGTCAATCGTAGTAAAAGGGCAATTAAAGTAATTAACGAAAAATCTAGGGAAGAAGCTGATACTAAAGTCGTATCAAATAGTATTTTATCAGATGCATTGCAACCAGGTAATTTTACTTATACAAAGAAAAGCGTTAGCCTCTACGATATATCCCGGAATCGCACCTTCCCTAGCGATATTTACTTACCGCAAACAACAAATTCCCATCCGGTAATTGTAATTTCTCACGGATTGGGTTCGGATCGCACCAGCTTCAATTATTTAGCTAAATTCCTAGCTTCCCATGGTTTTGTAGTTGCTGTACCGGAACATCCTGGTAGTAATGCCCAACAGTTGCAAGCATTATTAGGAGGAATCGCTGACAGGGTTGTAGACCCCAAAGAATTTATTAACCGACCTTTAGATGTAAAATATCTTTTAAATTACCTCGAACGTCTATCTAATTCCAATCCCGCATATAAGGGACGCTTCAATATGGAACAAGTAGGTGTAATTGGACAATCCTTTGGCGGTTATACGGCTTTAGCATTAGCAGGTGCACAAATTAATAAAGCGAAATTAGAAAAGAGTTGTCCGGTTAATAGAAATAACTTGAATCTTTCCTTATTATTGCAATGCTTAGCTTTACGTTTACCACAATTGGACTATAAATTATCAGATCCAAGAGTCAAAGCAGTAGTTGCGATTAATCCAGTAGTTAGTAGCATTTACGGTCAACAAGGCTTTAGCAAAATAAATATTCCAGTTACGATTGTAGCAGGAGCTACTGATACTGTAGCGCCTGCATATGCGGAGCAAATTATACCTTTTACTTGGTTAACAAACGAAAATAAATATTTAGTATTAATGAACGGTGGTACTCACTTTTCTACAATTGCAGAATCACCGGAATCTTCGATTCCTTTACCATCCTCAGTTGTCGGGCCTTCTCCTTATTTAGCGCGTAATTATACAGAGTATTTAGCTCTTGCTATGTTCAAAAGTTATGTGGCGAATAATTCAAATTATCGTCGTTATTTAAGTCCTGATTATATCAATTCTCTTCGTCAAGATAAATTATTTTTAAGTGTTGTCAAAGAACTTACTATTAAACAATTAAGGTCGTTTAATCGGGACGATCAAATATTAAATATAGCGGTTTCCCAACCCTAACTCATATCCCCCAAGGGGTTTCCTGGTGCGATTGGCATTCGCCACCTTCCCGCTTTGGGAAGATCGCACTTTAATGTACTGCTAGCGGTACGGGCAAGATGCCCGTACCACAATTGGCTTCTACTATTTTTATCACAAATTTTACATCTAATTCTAATATTTCAGGATGCCCCTCTTTCCCCTCACTCAACGCCGGTAATCTTCTACCAGGAAGGGATTAGTTAAACTCCCCTTTATAACAACCAGGCTATAGTAAATATGTATGATAAAGCACAGAATATGTGTGATTTGAGTTACATGTTCTGATAAAAGAAGAAAGTATTATCCACTACGTAAATTATTTGAAATCACAGCTGAACTATGAAATTAAATTGGCAGCAATTAGCCAAGCAGTGTGCCATCTTTGTTATCTGTTTACTATGTTTGCTGGGGACAGGTGAAAGCGCTTTTGCATCGGTACTTTGGGATTCCCAGGGAGCTCCTCTAGAAGCAAAACTAATCTCCCTGTTTCAGAAACTTTCGACGGCGTAGTCGTAGATATTGAGAATCATCTCGCTGTTGCATTGTATCGCGACGGGATAGTCTGGAACTTGAAGAATCTTTCTGAAGATCAAAAGCGCGATATAATTTATAATTTTCGTCTTCGGGAAGATATCATAAACAACGAAGTCCCTGTTGGATTGTATAAAGATGGGATAGTCTGGGATTTAAAGAATGTTTCTGAAGACGTAAAGCGTAATCTCATCAACATTCCTCCTTTGAAAGAAGATATCGCGTTCGACGAACTCCCTGTTGCACTATATGACAACGAGATAGTCTGCGAATTGAAGAACATTCCCGATCAATTTAAGCATTATATCGCTCAAGATCCATGGTTAAAGGAACATCTTCTGAAGGATGAACCCTCTGTTGGATTCTATCTCAATCAATACGAGCATGATGATGGGGGAGGTATTGCTGCTACCTACTTAACTTTACTAAAAAAATAAACCCCACAATCATAGGGGTATCGTTTTGTCTGAATACAAAACCAAAGTTTTAAAATCTTTTCACCCTTTGTTTTAAAGACAAAATTATTACACCATTGTCAAACAATGGTGTAATAATTTTATGAGGAGTAATTCAATCACTTTTTGTTTAATTTGAAGTTCCCCCTTTGAGAAAAAATCCAATAGTCAAAAAAAACTTTGATCTCTGTCATACTTATGAGAAAGGAAATTTGATCTTGCTCCATAGAATTATTATTTTTATGATAATCAGTATGAACTTGACTTTTGGCTTTGAATAATTAAGAGTTAAACTATCGTGAAAATTATTAACCCGGAACAATCTTATACTTTTAGTAAAATCTTTGAACTCAAAATTGAACCTAAAGATTTAGCTAATTATTTCGGTTATTCCTTTGCAAGAAAAAAGTTGAATTTACCTCAATATCAGGGAGATTTAGATAGAATTAAGCAATTAAAAGAACGTATTGAGGAAATCTTACCTTATGCTTCTTTGTCTAGTGAAGCAGCCAGGAGAGAAATTTTGATTTCACCTTTAATTTTCGATTTGGTTCATTATACTAAATCTGAAATTTTTATTGAATATTCTATTAAGGTTAATGAACAGTTACAAGGATATTTAGATTATTTTTTAGAGAGCGTAAATGATTTATTGGTTATTGAAGCCAAAAAGGAGGATTTAGATTATGGAATGACTCAGCTTATTGCTGAATTAATTGCTTTAGAAGAATGGCAAGAAAACAAGGAACAAACCTATCTAATTGGTGCTGTCACAACGGGAAAGATTTGGGAATTTGCCCGATTAAATCGCGATGGAAAACAAGTTGAACAAGGTTTGGAAAGTTATCGTGTTCCTGAAGATATTGAGCCTTTAATGGGAATTTTAGTGCAAGCATTATCTTAAATTCAAAATTTTTAACTATAACACGCCTCTCTTTTGTCAGGAGAGGAATTGGGGGTGATGTAATACAAATCCCGTTGTAACACCCACTTATTATAATCGGGAAATTGTAGCTAAAAGGTTGATTTATATATCGGTAATTTAATTGTTTAAAGTAACTTATTTTCAACTACAAAGTAAATGGAAAATTATGAATTTTAGATTTTAGATTTTAGATTTTAGATTTACTCCCAGCTATTTATTAAACAGGCTTGTGATTTAATTTACCCCATGCCCAATGCCCAATGCCCAATGCCCCATACCCCATGCCCTATTCCCTATTCCCTATTTCAAATTTCCTAAAACGATCGCACTCAAAGCAATACCAATCATAATTACCAAGATAAATTTACCACCAGGAACAAGAGATTGATTCAATTCCTTATATTTATCTCGCTGTCTCCAAGCCATCAAAGCTGGAATCACGCCTCCCAAAATTGAGATACTAAAAGTACCTGCATAATCCAAAGCTGTAAAAAATATGTTGGGATTAATTACCGAAAAACTCATTGGAGGGAATAAAATTAAGGAAACTAACGGTAAACGTGGAGTGGGGTTTCCCACAAACAAATTCATATCCCTAAATAAATCTTGCAAGCCGTAGAAAAACCCGATAAAAGATGTGACGATCGCAAATTCTGAAAATACGGTAACTAAAATCCCTAACCATTCTCCCGCATCACCAGCACGCAATACTTGCAAGGGGTCAAAAATACTGCTATTTCCAGAAAAGTTTTGTAACATCGCCGGAGTCACGCTTCCCAAAATCACCACATTCCATAGCAAAAACATAATTAAAGGAATTGCCGAACCCACTAGGATAGATTGACGTGTTTTGCGCGCATCTCCTTCTAACTGAGTCACTACCACCGGCACAATATTATGAAAAAACAACGCCACCAACATTACCGAAAGTGCTGGAGGAAGGGCACTCCAATTTTGGGATAGTAAAGCAGTCGAATGTACATGGGTTGAACTTAATAGCAACAACCCTACAAAAGAAGCAATCACAACTGCAACAAAAAAGCTATTTAATTTCTCAATAAATCTATCTCTTGCCAGATACAATATAACGCCAAATATCAAAGCAAAACTGGTACTTCCCATCCATGTCGGTAGATGAGGTATATCCCATATTTTTTCAACCGCTGAGATTAAAATTTCTCCACCTTGAGAAACATAGGCTATCAACAAAGCATAATGCAAAAATAAATAGGCTCCACCTCCAAAACGCCCCCCCAGTTTACCCAGGGTACTTTCCACCATCACCAGTAAACCATTATTAGCGCGTCCACTGTAACGCATACCGTTTAATGCCACCTCTGCAATCAGTAAGCCCGATAACATAGTATAGAGCCACACACCTATTAACAGAACTGTAGAAGGTAAAACACCAGAAGGTAAAGTCACTGCAGGTAAACCCAAGATTCCCGCACCCACAGTGGTTCCCGCTATTAATGCCGTATTTCCGATAACGCTACCTGGTTTTGATCGTAGTTTATTTCCATCAAAGGAAACATTACAAAACAATTGAGTAGTTTCCGAAATATCTAATTTGTCAATTTTCTTCATAGAAAAAATATAAATTTATATTAAAAATTTTAGCAAAATATTGAGCATTGCTTCAAGCATAGTTGTATATATCAACTGTGTAGAAAGGTTGGATTGCAACGTCTTGCCATATTTTTATTTATAACGAGGAGATTCGGTATTATCACAATTTTTGTAGCGATCAAAACCCTAAGACACCATGAATTCATAGGACTACTTTTGTTTGCTATTCCCTATTTCCTATTCCTTCTCTCAAGGAAAAGTGTTATAAATCAAGCCGGATTCCAATATTAGAGGTGATAAATGTACGGAGCAAATCCACAAGAAAAACATCCGATGAAGGGATTTACACAAATTTGTTTTATCAAGAATACAGTATCAAATCCGAATATAATTATTGGGGATTATACTTATTATGATGACTTAGAAGATTCAGAGAATTTTGAAAGAAATGTTCTCTATCATTTTCCTTTTATTGGAGATAAATTAATTATCGGTAAATTTTGCGCTTTAGCTACAGGTGTAAAATTTATAATGAATGGTGCTTTTCATAAAATGTCAGGATTTTCTACTTATCCTTTTCAAATATTTGGTAATGGTTGGGAAAGAGTAACGCCGCCATCAGAAGAATTTCCAAATAAAGGTGATACTGTTGTTGGTAATGATGTTTGGATCGGTTATGAAGCGGTAATTATGCCGGGAGTGGAAATTGGTGATGGGGCAATTATTGCTGCAAAATCCGTCGTGACGAAAAATGTTTTACCATATAATATAGTCGGCGGAAATCCAGCGAAAATAATTAGAAAACGTTTTGCTGATGATGTGATTGAGAAATTATTAGAAATTGCTTGGTGGAATTGGGATATTGAGAAAATTAACCGCAATCTTGAGAAGATTGTAGGTGCCGATATTGATGCTTTGAGTAGTTGTGAATAAAGGTGTTATTTCATGTCTGGTTAATTAGTTATAAAATGAATTTTGTCCATAGTGTAATTTTATCTTGTAAGGTGTGTGACACTTTTATAAATATTGTAAATAATTACAATACTCCTTGATAGAGTCACGCACCATTATTTATTTTGACAATATCAGCATATTTAGATTGGTGAGGTACCATTCTGACGGGCTAGAAGCGCGTACCACAAGAGGAAAAGGATATGGCGGCGGTACTTCATTTACTTGCAAACTGCTGTAATAAGTCTAAAATGTCAAATAATAAATCAAAAATATAAAAATGTCCTTTGATTCCTACAAAAACATCGGCGAAGTATTAAAAGAATACAATATTACTTCTAGGGAAGAAAACTTTATTATCGAAACAGAATTAACAATAAGAGAATATTTCATAGAAGAATTAATGTTCTCATTAAGAGAATTTAACTACAACGAATCCGAATATGCGATTTGTGAAGCAATAATTTTTCCCGTTTTAAAAGAACTCTATCGAAATTACCGAGAAAAATTCACTTTATGGAGTCACAAAGCACTGGTTTATAACGAAAAATTATCAGGAATACCTGATTATCTTTTAGCAAAAAAATCTGCTTTAGGAAAAGAAGTATTTGAAAAACCTTTTTTTGTAGCTGTAGAAGCCAAAAAAGATGATTTTATCAAAGGTTGGGGTCAATGTTTATCGGAAATGGTAGCTATTCAAAAGATAAATGATTCAGTTGAACAACAATCAATCTTCGGTATTGTATCCAATGGACAAGTTTGGCAGTTTGGAAAATTACAAGATAGTTTGTTTACTAAAGAAATCAATATTTATACTATATCTGATTTACATAAGTTATTTGCAGCGCTTAATTTTTTATTCAAGCAATGTGAAATTCAATTAGAATTATCAAGTAAATAAGTAATGAGTAATAAGTAATAAGTAATAAGTAATGAGTAATGAGTAATGAGTAATGAGTAGTAGATAATAACCGCCATCAATTCAATGTGGGTTATTCATAGAGCCGCCAGTAAATTTTCACAGGCAGGGATGCCCGTACCACAAGAGTTTTAAAATATAGTACTTCCATAATCTGCTAAGTGCTGTATTATTACTTTTAACAACTAGCCACTAACAACTAACAACTAACTTCGATTAATTTGAATCAACTCAGTCAAAATACTATCCAAACTACCATTAACCTGAATTTTGTCAATCTTCTCTGAAATCCTCTCTAATACCTCCAACTCTTTCAATCTCAACGCTACTGGATTATCCTCCATCACTCTCGCCGTATTCAACATACTGCGAGTTGCAGCAGTCTCCTCTCTCCGTCGCACTACATTGGCTTGTGCCGACTTTTCAGCTTCCACAACTTTGCTCAAAATACTCTTAATTTCACCCGGAAGAATAATGTCTTTCACTCCCACCGAATCGATTTCTATTCCGTATTCTGCTGCTTTAGGACGAATGTATTGTGCAATACTATTATCAATTGCTCCTTTATCCCCTAATAATTCATCCAAAGCTTTTTCACCCACCGCACCACGCAAAGCAAATTGTAATTCTTTGTACAAAAAGCCATTAATATCTGACAATCCATTTTTAGCTCTCAAGGCATCTTGGATGCGGAAACCAGCAGTTAAATTCAAACGTAGAGGTACTTTATCTTTTGATAAAATATCTTGTCCACAAACCTCCATATTCTGCAAGCGCAAATCCATGGCTTCCGTTTGAAATGAACGCCCATACACCCACCAGGCATGAATTCCCGATTCTAGTTGTGTCTGATATTCTTTGTTTACATACAGCAAACCGATATGTTGAGAAGGTACCTGACAAAGGTATATAGCGTTGCTCCCTTTGAAAGTTTCCGGTAAACAAACTAATTCAGTTACCAAACCAGGTGAGAGTTTCCCATTATCACCGATATCGATAACTTCCACATCAACACCCTGCCAAAATAACTTGCGACTAGTTGGCGGTAATATAGCGAAGCGATCGCTTTACCTTGATACCTGACGGGAGCAACTTGTTGAGCAATCGTCTCTACCATTTCGCAATAAGCTGTCACAAATTCGGGATGTCTATCAATTAATACTTCTTCCAAGGGGAAATTTGGATTCTGTTCGAGACGACTCATTACATAATGTGTTACATCCTTATCTACTGCCCAGAAAGCGTATTCTCCAGGTTGGAGTGGACGTACAAAGTTATTTTGTACATATAATAAACCAATTTCAAATTCTTTTACTAAATATTTCTTCACTCCATTTAAAGCAAATCCACGCAATTGTTCTACAAATTGAGCGGGTAATTCTAAATTTTCTTCTAAATTAAATACATGTGGTTCGACTTCAATAAAACCACGCCAAAAGGCTCGTAATTCATTTGGTAAAATACTTATCCATTTTTGACCTATTCTTACTAAAGCTGCTTGATTAAATTCAGTTCGTACTACTAACAAATGCTCTTGCAGTTCCGCAGCATTATCTCTTAACAACAATTCAAGATTTTCAATCTTGGCTTCCGGTTGCTTTAAATCGAAACTTTCAACTCGCCAACGCCGACCAAAATAAGTATAACTTCCAGAAGTCAAAATCTTCTTAAAGTCACTACGATGATATAAAATCCCGATTTCACCAGGTTTAATATAAAAATTTTTCCACATAGATAAATTCAAAGATAATTTAGGTAATCTTAACCAAGAACGAATTCTAGATAAAAACATAAACTAAATCAATTTTAGTTTTTATATAAATCAATTTTAGGGCAGCGCCCACAGGCTATAAGCCTGGGGCTAGCTCAACAAAGCCCGTCTGCACGGGCTTTCATAAGGGCGCTAGCAAAAAGCCACCTGCCCGTCTAAATGTACTTTTACTTCAATAAAATCTGCTAATTCCCCTAATTGAAAAACTATGTAATACATATACTACATTAAAATTAAAAACTCTGCAAATGCGGGTGCGAATACAGTTCCGTAGCGGGCATAATCGCTTCTCAATAACTGGATTAAGAGAACTGTTGTCGAATTTTAGAGTATCCAAGGGTAATCTAAAATTATCAAACAATTCTCAAATATGGCGATCGCTTTCCCTTTTCAAAATTCCCGAAGCAAGATTGAATGCAGTAAAGGATGGACATACTCAAGTTAAGGAGAAAGACGATTGCTCTGGCTCCTTCACCGTAGGGATCAAACGTTACCAGGTAACGAAAGATTGCAAGCACCTACATCACAGAGTTTGCCTTCCAAAAATAGATATTTTCTATTTTTGTTCGAGGCGATTGATTTGTGGCTTTATGCCGCCTTAATCCTTTAGGAGGTGCCCAGTGCCAGGGCGGGGGTGTTAAAAGTACAGGAATTGAACCTGCTACCAATAGATTAAATGTCTACTGCTCTACCAATGAGCTAACTTTTAGGGGGTGCCCAATGTAGGATTTGTTCGCCTAGCGTCTCCCGTAGGGAGATACCTACGTTGATTGGTGATACACCAATTGCTTTACCACTTAGCTAATTAGGCTGTTGAAATAGTTCAAGTACTCGGCGGAATACGCTCGAAGCATTGCTTGGCGCACCAGTCAGGCGTACAGAGCCTGAGCTATAGCTCCCGTTACTTTACTACTAGCTCACTACAAATGTAGCACAAAAAAGTGACATCACGAGCATACATAAATAACTGCTTAAAGTTATGTTAAGATTTTATAAAGATTAGATCCAAGGCAAAGAATGTCAAATCAAACTAACTCAAGCACGTTTGAAGAAACTCAGACCTTAGCTGCTATAGCTCTTGGTAGCAATCTTGGCGAATCTCTCACTACTCTTGAAGATGCGATAAAAACTCTAGGTGAAACGAGCGGTATAACCGTAATAAGTTATTCTTCCTGGTACTTAACTAAACCAGTAGGAGGACCAGAGCAACCCGATTATATCAATAGTTGTGCATTATTAAAAGTAGAGTTAGAACCTCATAAGTTATTAGAAACCCTTTTAGAAATTGAACAACAATTTGGTCGCGAACGTAAAGAGCGTTGGGGAGCAAGAACTTTAGATTTAGATTTAATTTTATATGATAATTTAATTCTGGATACTCCCAATTTACAAATTCCTCATCCTCGGATGAGTGAAAGAGCTTTTGTACTGGTACCGTTAGCAGAAATTGCCCCCAATTGGATTGAACCAGTTTCGGGAAAAACAATTACTCAACTGTTAGAAAAAGTAGACTGTTCTGGAATAAAGATGGGGAGTAAATAATTAGGGATTGGGAGTTAAAATTTAGGAAACTCAAAAATCATAATGTTGAAAAAAGCTTTAGTAACTGGATCGGCAGTAGGAATTGGAAAAGCAGTAGCCCTCTTATTAGCTAGTAAAGGATTTGATATCGCGTTTCATTATAACCGCAGTGCAGAAGCGGCTAAACAAGGTTGTAAAGAAGCTGCAACTTATGGAGTAAAGGCGATCGCGCTTCAAGCAGATGTCACGAAACCAGAACAAGCAAAATCCCTTGTAGAAGAAGCGGTTGAGGGACTGGGGGGTTTGTCTGTTGTGGTTAATGTTGTAGGTAATTTTCTCTATAAACTAACTAGCGAAACATCAGTAGAAGAATGGCTTGAAATTTTAGACTCCAATCTAAATTGTACTTTCTACGTTACTCAAGCAGCACTTCCCCATCTGAAAGCAGCTAAGTGGGGACGTATTATCAATTACGCTTGTGCTAGCGCTCATCATGTAACGGCACGTCAAAAAGATGCACCCTATATTATTGCCAAAACAGGCATTATAATCTATACCAAATCTATAGCTCAAGAGGTAGTAAAAGATAATATAACTGCCAATGTGATTGCACCAGGAGTAGCGGAAAATTCTATTGGTTTAGATGAAGTAGTACCTGCTTTACCCATGGAAAGACCCGCTACTTTAAAAGAAATGAACAATGCTGTTTGGTTTTTTATCAATCCCGAAGCAGATTACATTACGGGACAAGTTTTGGAAG
The DNA here is from genome assembly GCA_002361335.1 of Richelia sp. UBA3308. Classification (GTDB taxonomy): domain Bacteria; phylum Cyanobacteriota; class Cyanobacteriia; order Cyanobacteriales; family Nostocaceae; genus Rivularia. The sequence continues at coordinate 20,051 of DESS01000008.1, read as the reverse complement.
TATCGGGAGGCTGGAAGTTATAAATGTTGGCTCCCAAGTCTAATAGTATTGTTTTAATTGATAATGTTATGATTCACAGTAATCGGTAATTGGAATATGCTTAGTCTGAAATATTTCTATGATATTTATGAAAAATATCAAAAAGATTATGATGTAAAAGTTCAAGAATTCAGTATTGGCAATAAACATCTTAATTTTAATTCTAGACCAGCAGTTTTAGGAGTTATTAATCTTTCCACCGATTCATGGTATAAAAATAGTATTTGTTATACTTGCGAACAAGCAATTCGTCGGGGAAAAGTATTAACAGCCCAAGGTGCTGATATAGTAGACATAGGTAGCGAATCTACTGGAGCTACAGCAGCAAGAGTGGAGGATTTTAAACAAAAAAGTCAAGTTCTACCGGTCATTAAAGCTTTAAGTCAAGAAAATGTATTGACTTCAGTTGAAACATATTATCCTGAAGTCGCCAGAGCTTGTTTAGAGGCTGGTGCAAATGTCATAAACTTAACTGGAGGACAAAATAGTCGGGAAATTTACCAAGCTGTATCTGATTATGATGCAGGAATTATTATTTGTTATCTACAGGGTAAAAATCCGAAGGAAATAGGTGAATATAAATTGACTGATGATCCAGTAAACTTTGTATATGATTATTTTGCACAAGAGATAGAAACAGCAACTAAGCTTGGGGTCAAAAAGATTTTTATTGATCCTGGAATGGGTTTTGCCTATAAAAATTTTGATTCTAAACAAAAATCCCTACGGATTAAATATCAAATACAAACCCTTTTAAATTCTTTTCGGTTGAGAAAGTTAGGTTTTCCAGTTTGTAATATAGTTCCCACGTCGCTAGAATGTTTTGCAGAGGAATTTAGAAGTTCTCAAGCTTTTACCGCAGTTCTGGCAATATTAGGAAAAAGCGACCTACTTAGAACTCATGAAGTATCTAAGGTTCAAGGAGTTTTAGATACTTTTAGTTTGTTCTAAAGTGTTATCGATAAGTAAATACATCACGTAAGAAGAATGACCTCAACTCGAAATTTTATACAGTTAGAAAATAAAGATCGCTACAAAACTGCTGTAAATCATTACCTATCTCCCAAAAGGAAAGATAGCGTTAAAACAAAGTGGGAGAATCCTTTTTCGCTGACAGTAATTAAAAATGCAATCAAGAAATTAGAAGAAAAATATTCACCGAAATCATTGCGAGTTATGGATTTCGGATGTGGAATTGGAGAAGGATTTGTCTTAGTTGAAAATGCTTTAAATTCTCTAGAGCTTCAGACAAAAGAACTGTTATATTTGGGCTTGGATAATAGCTCAGAAATGGTGAAAGTTGCGACACAAAAATGGGAAGATAAGAAAAATGTAAGCTTCCAAGAAGTTGATATTAGGTTTGAAATCCCAGATAATCCAACAGAAATTTATTTATCTTGTGGTGTACCCTATTCTCATCTAACAGAGGAAGAAACCGAAGATGCTTTAGGTCACATATTCAGGGCAATTAAGAAAAATAAAACCCAATCTTTAGTAGTTATTGATGTTTTAGGAAGATACTCAATAGAATGGGTATCGCAATGGGAACATTCTCGTTGGTCTTATCGAATGAGCTTTTTAGCTGATGCTCAAGAGCAAGAAGATATGATGATGAGCTGTTACTATGCTCATGACTTAAAGTCAATGGTTGATCGAGCGTCCGAACAAGAAAATTGTCAAATTGAAGATATTGAGTTTTTTGACCGTTCCGTGATGGTTGGACGACATACATCAACCCGAGAATATAATTCTGCTATTCCTCCCTATAGGGAAATAATTAATTCTCTCTACGAGTGCGGTCGCACCACAGATTTTAGAGAATTGCTATTTCAGTCTCCATCAGCACAAGCACCATCTGCTGTTAAAGAATTCTTTAATAAATTTTCTCATAGATGGAATCAATTGGTGATAGAAGCAGCAGAATTTTGTGGAGAAAATCTTAATATTCCCAATAACAATATTTCATTACCCAAATCAGTTGCAGGGTTAAAAAACGAATTATCAACGCTTCAAGAAAGTTACTGTGAACAAAATTTTCGTACTGATATTCTCGAACCAACTTTAGCAGAGTACTTGCATCGTTTAGAATCAACTATGCAACCCGGTTTAGGAGTAGGTCATACTCTCATTGGTATTGTTTATGTCGATGGTACTAAATAATCCAGACTGACACAAAATTAATTATGAATATCCTAGATAGATATTTTGATAGCGTCATTTTTGACATGGATGGCTTGATACTTGATAATGGTTCTTTGTACAAGTCTGCTTACCAAAATGCGGCAAAAAAACTAGGATATTTTCTTAGTGATGAATTATACGAGCAGCTATTGGGTCTTCCTCATGCAGTATGCGATCGCATTTTGAAAGAAGCTTTTGGAGAAGAGTTTTCAATAATTTGCTTTACTTTAGCAATGGAAGAGCAATATCATGAAACCTTAGATAAGGAAGGCGTTAAATTTCGAGAAGGATTTGAAGAATTGTTCTCCTATTTAAAAAAACAAGGGGTTTCTATAGGGTTGGGTACAAGTTCGGGTTTGAAACATGTAAAAAATCATCTCGGTTGCACTTCTTATTTAGAAGATTTTGATGTCATTTGTACTGCTGATGATATTAAACGAGGAAAACCCGATCCAGAAATTTATAATTTAGTTGCTCGTTTAATGAATCGTCAGACAGAGAATACTCTAGTTTTTGAAGACTCAAATAACGGTATGAGAGCTGCTTCTTCTGCTGGGTGTATGGGTATTATGGTTCCCAATCAAGCACCCCCAGAAGAAGACGTAAAGGAAAAAGCCTTGTTAGTTACATCCAGTTTGGCTGATATCATTCCCTTAATGGGTTAACCAGACAGGGCAAACGCATCTAAATTAAAAAGGTGCATTAGCGTGCAATTACGCCCGAAGGGCGTAACGGCATCCAAAAACTGTGGCTCTCGCAATCTGTGGTAGCTTAAAAAAATCAGTTCTCAGAGGATTTGTCAGAAATATACCAAAAAAAGGTAATTAGGTGGGTATTTGTGATCTAACCAACTAGTTATGAGCTTTCACTGATGATACATTAACATACATCATCGGCAGCAATGCTAAAATTGCAATTATAAGCACAACTTTTGATCGCCGATCCCACAACTTTTACATCAGTTTTCAGATAAACTCTTGTGGTACGGGTATCCCTACCCGTAAAAATATACCCCCTACCGATCATTGCCAAGGTCTTAATTTTGAGTACGATTTTTTCAAAATTTTACATTCAACAAGTCCTCTTACGTACAGGGGAACACTTAATCATAGTTGCCATTGCAATCACCTGTGCGATCGCCATTGGCATTCCCCTAGGTATTTTAATCACGCGCAAGCAAATACTTGCTACACCGATTCTCGGTTTGGCTAACGTTGTTCAAACTATTCCTAGTCTGGCTATATTTGGCTTTCTAATTTCTCTACCATTTCTGGGAGGAATTGGTAAAATACCAGCGATTGTAGCACTTACTCTCTATGCTCTACTTCCTGTAATTCGCAATACCTACATCGGAATAACCAGCATCGATCCAGCCATCCGGGAAATTGGGGTTGGTATGGGTATGACAGATAGACAGTTACTGTTTGAGGTAGATATTCCTCTAGCTCTAGGTATTATTATAGCTGGAGTGCGAGTAGCAACTGTAATTTCAGTGGCTATTGCTACGATCGCAGCAGCTATTGGTGGTGGTGGGTTGGGAGTATTTATATTCCGGGGACTATCAACCCTGAACAATCAGTTAATTCTTACAGGTGCGATTCCATCCGCTGTAATTGCATTTGGGGCTGATTTTTTTCTTGGTTGCCTGGAAAGATATTTAAAACAACAACTTGATTTTAACAAGAAATATAATTTTTTAAGAGCATTAAGTTTATCGGTGGGTGGTTTTTTATTAGCGATCGCCATCCTAGTAAATATCAATACGAGTACAATAACTATCGGTTCCAAAAATTCGACGGAACAAATAATTTTGGGAGAAATTATCGCACAAAAAATTGAAGAAAAAACCAATCTTCAGGTTGACAGACGTTTCAACTTAGGAGGAACATTTATCTGTCATGAAGCAATAAAAAAGGGTCAAATTAATGGCTATGTCGAATACACTGGTACTGCTCTAACTGCTGTTCTCCAACAAAAACCAATTAACGATCCACAAGAAGTATATCGACAAGTAAAACAAGCATATAATGAAAAATTCAAATTAGAATTAATGGAACCTTTAGGCTTTGAAAACACTTACGCTATAGTTATACGTGGTGAAGATGCCGAAAAATTGAATATAAAAACCCTCTCAGAAGCTGCTAAATATGCCCCTCAATGGCAAGGAGGATTTGGTTATGAATTCTTGGAGAGGCAAGATGGATATCCTGGATTAGCTAAAACTTATGGTTTGAAGTTTAAGAGTATTCCTCAAGAGATGGATTTAGGACTGATGTATAAAGCTTTAGGAGATAAGATAATAGATATAGGTAATTCCAGTTCTACCAATGGCATGATTAAAGCCCTAAACTTGGTAATCTTAGAAGATGATAAAAAATATTTTCCTCCTTATGAAGCCGTGCCAGTTTTCAATCAGCGAACTTTAGAGAAATATCCATCTTTAAGAGATACGATTAATAAACTTGCTGGATCAATTTCTGCCGAAGAAATGCAACAAATGAATTATCTAGTTGATAAAAAATCTCTCAGAGTTGAACAAGTCGCACACAATTTTTTAAAATCTCATAACTTATGAAATTATATTAGGTTTAAAATTTGAGATAAAATAAACCCTTCCTCAACTCTCCTCAAGGGAATTTAAAATTCAAATTCCCTTTGTCAACATTCTGCTATGCTGCACAGATTAGGGACAAACCTAAATTTGGAGCAATTTTCCTCAATGGGTTGGAGCAAAGCTATCAATCGCTCCGCCTCCGGGCGGCTATCCCCATCCCAATGCCAGCATAAACGCCTTTTTAATTCGGCCATTCGGCCATTCCTTTAACTTTCTTTTGTTCTAGTAATGTCGATAGTAATTTCACCATCAAAATCTGGAATCGGAGCGGCTAACTTTGTTAACTCCACTCGAACTTGTTTTACCAAGTCGAAACTTAAAATATCTTTTGCGATCGCGGAGGCTAATTTTTCCAGTAGAGCGAATTTTTGACCTTTGATCAAATTTTTAACTTTCTCTATCGCTTCACAATAATCGAGAGTTTGATTTAAATTGTCGCTGCTTGCCGAAGGTGATAAATCTATGTCCATGGTTAGATTGACATTAAACCATTGCCCCAATACCTGTTCCTCTGGTAGAAACCCCGTGTAACCATAGCAGCGAATATTAGTAACCTTCATTTGATCCATATAACCAGCAAATGTAGTGCTAAATCATAATACCAATTTTTGTATATAATCCTGAATCAAAATCTGAGTATAACTATTAAGAGGGTATTTCAATGCTTCTTGGGGAGTAACCCAAGCCCATTCCTCAATTTCTTCATTGGGGGTTACGGTTTCACTCTTGGAAACCGCGTAGTAGTTAACCATGACAAAATGAGCTTCCTTACAAAACTGGGGATCAATCACCGCTTCTTGTAATAGTGCAAAACGCACCGAACTTAAATCAAGTCCCACTTCCTCTTGAAATTCTCGTATAAGTGCAGCTTCTAAAGTTTCACCCCAGTCAACCTTACCCCCTGGAACACCCCAAGTACCTCGCCATTTCGTTGTTTTGACAATTAAAACCCGTTCCGATCGCCCTTTTACTAGAGCACCTACAGTAGTTAGAGGATAGTTTTTTACAAGTTTATTTGTAGCCAACATTGGTTATAGTCTGCCAAAAGATTTTGAAATCATTTTACAGAAAAATTTATAATTATTTCAGAATAATTTAATTCCCCACCGTAAGCGTGGTGTCAGAATTGGGTTGGGCATTACACCCCATCCCAATTCCAGCATAGCCGCATAGATGCCTTTAGCATAGCCGCCGCCTTTAATATCAAATCTGTATTGGAAAATTTGAGAATAAAACATTTCCACCCTAGAGGCACATCGCGATCGCCAAATTATAGTAAATAAATACTACAATAGTAGCCGCTGACACAATCAAAGAGACTACGCATTGCGTAGTCTCTACATTGATTTTGGAAATTTAATTGGATGTTGTGTTCATGGCGATAAGCCGCTCACCCATGGGCTACGGCTTCGGCGCAGCCGTGGGGCTGATCGCCGTATTAAACAATACTCTAGCTAAAGAGAGCAGTCCAAGTTTTCTCTCCAACGATGCCATCAACCACGAGTGGGTTTCCATCGAAATCAAAGAATTGTGACTGAAATTCTCTAACTGCATTTTCAGTATTTGGACCGAAAATGGAGTCAACTGGGCCAGGATCGAAGGGAGGAAAAGCAAAGCTTTTAAGAATTTCTTGAAGAAGTCTTACAGCATTGCCTCTTGAACCACGTTGTACCACTTGAGGATCTAATCTGAACCAGGTAGCTGGGCCTACAATACCGTCTATTTTTAGAGGAAAAGAATAGGCATTAAATTGTCCTGTGGAGCGGTCGAATTGATACCTTCTGACTGCAAGATCTGTCACAGGGCCAAAGATACCATCATCAGTTCCGACATTGAGATAATAACGTTTGATCAGTGCTTGTTGTGCTTTCTTTACTGCATCACCGGTTGAACCTATTTTGATGATTGGATTACTCATAATTAATTCTCCTTTTTGAACATACTTTTGGACTTTGGACAAAAATCAAATTCAAGTTAAATACTTGGTGCTTTGATGTTTGTCTTATATTTCTAGTATGAAAACTAACTATATTTTTGTCAGTACCCTTATGGGTAATTCTTGTCTGAAGTTCTATAGGTAAAGTTACTCTATCCATGGGGAAGTCAAAAGTATCTGTCCCATAAAATTGATGGGTTGAGGTGCTGAGGGGCTGAGGAGATGGGGAGAGAAAATCTCAGAATTAATCAAACGCACCACTAGAACATATAGTGCGATCGCTACTAATTTCAACTAAAATTTGGCGTTGCCTAACTGATGATGAATTTAAATGTAGAGACGTTATATATAACGTCTCTACAAGAGTTTGGGTTATCCAACAAATCAATTTCATACATGGTTGGGAGCAACCCCTAAAATTTTAAATACGGGCAATAAAAAAACCCCCCAAAAAAGAGGGGCTTTGAGTAAAAACAGCTTAAGCAATAGTTACATCTTTAGAAAGGTAAACATCCTGAATTGCATGGAATAATTTAACACCATCTGCAAAAGGACGCTGAAATGCTTTACGCCCGGAAATTAAACCAGTTCCGCCAGCGCGTTTGTTAATAATAGCAGTACGTACTGCTGCGGCGAAGTCATTTTCACCAGATGCGCCACCAGAATTAATCAACCCAGCACGCCCGCAGTAACAATTAAGAACTTGATAACGAGTTAAATCAATGGGATGGTCTGTAGTTAAATCAGTATAAACTTTATCATGAGTTTTACCGTAACTTTTACCGATCGCTTTGGCAACTGCACCATATCCGTTATTATTTTCCGGCATTTTTTGTTTAATAATATCGGCTTCAATTGTCACACCCAAATGATTCGCTTGGGATGATAAATCGGCGGAGAGATGATAATCTTTATCTTGCTTGAAAGCGCTATTACGTAGATAACACCATAATATAGTTACCATTCCCAACTCATGAGCGCGTTTGAAAGCTCTGCTAACTTCCTGAATTTGTCTAGTGGATTTTTCCGAACCAAAATAAATTGTTGCACCTACGGCTACGGCACCCAAATCCCAAGCTTGTTCAACATCAGCGAACATAACTTGGTCGTAGTCATCGGGAAGGCTCATTAATTCATTGTGATTGATTTTAACAATAAAAGGAATTTTATGAGCATATTTACGGGAAACGATTCCCAAGACTCCCAAGGTTGAAGCGACAGCATTACAACCGCCTTCTATGGCTAGTTTTACAATATTTTCGGGGTCGAAGTACATCGGGTTTGGAGCAAAGGAAGCCCCTGCTGAGTGTTCGATGCCTTGGTCTACAGGTAAAATTGAAAGATAACCGGTATTGGCTAGTCTTCCCGTAGAGTACAATGCTTGTAAACTACGCAATACTTGGGGATTTCTGTCGCTTGCCGCCCAAACTCTATCTACAAAATCGCTTCCCGGAAGGTGTAGCATTTCTTGAGGGACTTTCGCTTTATAGGTAAGTAAGTCTTTGGCTTCATTACCTAACAAAGATTCGATAAAATCGGGTACAGACGCGATGCTAGTCATGATAATTTCCTTTTGTTCGGCTTCCGTCTTTGATGGTAGCTATGGTAAGTCTAACGAATGTATATCAAAAGTTTGACAATAACTATTTTTTTATTTTCCCCTAGGGTAGCCCATGCCCTTTGGGCTTATTGCCAAATTTCCATTGTTGCCACACAAACCCCTAAAAGCCTGGGTGATTTGTTTACTCCACTACAATTAATTATGTATGAAAAAAACACTATAGTATTATTACCCACTTAATTTCCTAGGTGAAATTACAGCGTAGAAAATATGGGTTTTTCCGTCGGCAGCCAATTCTATATGCGATCGCGTAGCCCATGCCCCAGGGCTGCGCCGAAGGCGGCTAAAGTACAAACAACATATAGGGCACTAGTAGAAATCATCATAAATTCAAACCCTTAGCGCTTTTTGTTATGAGCTTTTAATAGTGCTTCAATTTCCTTGAGTCTTTTTGTTTGCGCCCATTTTCTAGTATCCTTTAAAGTTTGATAATAAGTAGGTAATGAGCTTAATTTTTTTGCTAACTAATTTAAATTAAATACTTCTGCCTAGATACAATAAAGTAGTAATTGTTTCCTGAAATTCAGAGATAAATCTGAATATTTAAGGATTGGGAAAAATATAGATTATTATAGATAATTGATCGGTCCAAGGCTAGTTTGAGATTGATTAATACAATTCAGAGCTTATTGTTATTTAATAAAACTGACACATTAAGCTGTAAACTTAAGTATGTTGAGATGTACTCTAAAAAAATAATTATGAACAAATTTCAACTTGAGGGAATCAACCATATTGCCTTAGTATGTAAAGATATGGCTCGTACAGTAGATTTTTACACTAATACCCTTGGATTGAAATTAATTAAAACCATTGCGCTTCCAGATGGGGGACAGCATTTCTTTTTTGATATTGGTAACGGTGATGCTTTAGCTTTTTTCTGGTTTCCCCAAGCACCACCAGCAGCACCAGGCATTGCTTCAGTAAGTCCCGAAGCTTTGCAAACAGGTAACATTGCAACCGCACACGGTTCATTAAATCATTTAGCCTTTAAAGTACCTTTAGAAAAAGTTGTAGAATATAGAGAAAAACTTATTAGTAAAGGGGTTGAAGTAACGCCGATTTTACATCATGCTGATGTTCCCTCCGGTTATGTTCCACAACCAGATGAAACCACTTTTATTTCATCATTTTATTTCTTCGATCCTGACGGAATATTACTCTAATTTGCAGCAAACACCCGTGAGTTAGGTCATCCAGAGAAAGATATTCAACATCAACCAAAAACAGCGGCAAATAAATCGTAAAATGGCTTAACTTTGCCGTCCTTATGTAAAACAATTATTATATTGCTCTGAATATTACAGTACTTTGCAATTAAATTAGGTACAAGGCTAAACTTAATAAGTCTTGTGTTACGGACATCCGGAGCCGGTCTAAATGTATTTCATTGCCAATGAAATCTCCTGTATTATCCCTTTTATTTCTGTACTAATATGTCTTTTAAATATACTGAATCATTTGTGACTATCGCTACTGTTAATTTGAAAAAATTAGTTGAGTTTTATATCAAATTTCTTGGTCAAAATCCTACCAATTATCTTCCTAATATCTATGCTGAATTTCAACTTTCAGGTTTAAAATTAGGGATTTTTAAACCGAAGCAATCTCACGGTTCCGAATTTAACGAGTCTTTTAAAAGTACCATGAGTTTATGTTTGGAGGTAGATAATTTAGAAAGTGTAATGCACCACCTCGAATCCTTAGGTCATCCTCCTTTCGGCGAAATTACTCATGCTGACCACGGTAGGGAAATTTACGCTTATGATATTGATGGAAATCGAATTATTTTACATCAGTCCGATAAAAAGTTTAAAAGTTAGCTTGATGCTGGGATTGTAGATTGTCTTAAATTTTAATTTCTGACCATAATAATTATTATATATGTACAAAACAACTAAAAATAATGTCTATAACTCAAAATTATAAATTAAATCTAATTCAGTGGTATCCTGGTCATATTGCCAAAGCTGAAAGACAACTAAAAGAACAACTTAAATTAGTTGATGTTGTCTTAGAAGTAAGAGATGCACGGATTCCTTTGTCAACTCACCATCCCCAAGTGTCTGAGTGGGTAGGAAATAAGGCGCGGTTGTTGGTAATCAATCGTTTAGATATGATTTCATCTCAAGCAAGGGAATTATGGACGGATTACTTGAGAAGTCATAATGAAATTCCTGTTTTTACTAACGCTAAACAAGGAAAAGGAGTAAATGGAGTTTCTAAAGCAGCACAATCTGCCGGAAGTGCCGTAAATCAACGACGAAAGCAACGGGGAATGTTACCTCGTCCCATACGTGCCGTGGTAATCGGTTTTCCTAATGTGGGAAAATCAGCTTTGATAAATCGTTTGTTGGGAAGACGTGTAGTAGAAAGTGCAGCCCGCCCTGGTGTAACTCGTTCCTTGCGCTGGGTACGAATTTCTAAGGAATTAGAGTTATTAGATGCTCCTGGTGTCATCCCTCTGAAGTTAGAAAATCAGGAAGCTGCTTTAAAATTAGCGATTTGCGATGATATTGGGGAAGCATCCTACGATAATCAAAAAGTAGCAGCCGCATTTGTCGATATAGTTGGAGAAATGCAAGAAACTGCTCCTGAAGTACTACCAGAAAATCCTTTTTTGTGCCGTTATAAACTTGAATCGACACCATACACCGGAGAAGAATATTTATATGCTTTAGCCGAACATAAATATCAAGGCGATGTCGAACGTAGTGCTAGAACTATTTTAAGTGATTATCGTAAAGGGCTTTTAGGTCAATTTCCTTTGGAGTTACCACAGAATTATATCGGGAGAGGAGGGGACAAGGAGACAAGGGGACAAGGGGATAGGGAGATAAATTATTAGCTTTTCACTACTAACGACTAACAACTAACAACTAACTACTTCAAGGGGTGACAACCACCCCAAAACCTTTCTCAGTAAAGAATTTTGAAGTTGAAGCCCTTGAGATAAAATCAAGTCAAAATCAATATGATAATCATTGTACAGGAATTGGGCTATCGCCGATGCGATAGCCCACTTCGCCATTTGGATTAAGGCGATCGCGTAATTCATACTTAAATTCAGCAACGCCAAATTTTTAACCCTATTTTAGACCCATCATTATACAAAGGTGAGGTCGTTAGTAATGTCAATGGAACCAGTAACATTTGCAATCAACTCGTCACTTACATCAAACATTCCATTATTATGAGTATCCAAAGCAATACTGGTTACTCCTGATGATGTTCCGAATACATAATCGTGTATTGTACCAGAAAGTTGAATTATATCTTGACCAGTCTGAAAGTCGGTAATAATTGCTTTGTCAGAATTACCAGCATCTGCATATAAGAGACCATCCCCATCTCCTAATACAAATGTATCTGCTCCGCCTTTTCCTGTTAAGTAATCTCTTCCGCCAAAACCATTGATAATATTATCTTCATCGTTGCCGACAATTGTATCGTTCTGGGTTGTACCGATAACGTTGACAAAGTTTTTAACAGAGAAGGTTACATCACCCAAAGGAGGAATATCTCTAACAGTTAATGTTTCTTTAGACAAATCAACATCGAAAGATGTAACTCCACTTGTACCAGTGGAACCATCTATTGTATTGTCTTGTCCTTGTGCACCAATGATATGTTCGATGTTGTTAATTGTGTCGGTACCTAAACTACCTTTGTGAACCACACCAACTGCTTCAAGGGTAATTGCTTGATTTAGTTGTCCGTAATCGGCAATATCGTTATTACCTGCCCCACCATCTAGTGTATCGTTACCCGAACTTCCTTTGAGAATATCGTTTCCACTACCACCTTCGATAGTATTATCTTTATCGTTGCCGACAATTGTATCGTTCTGGGTTGTACCGATAACGTTGACAAAGTTTTTAACAGAGAAGGTTACATCACCCAAAGGAGGAACATCTCTAACAGTTAATGTTTCTTTAGACAAATCAACATCGAAAGATGTAACTCCACTTGTACCAGTGGAACCATCTATTGTATTGTCTTGTCCTTGTGCACCAATGATATGCTCGATGTTCTCAATTGTGTCGGTACCTAAACTACCTTTATGAACCACACCAACTGCTTCAAGGGTAATTGCTTGATCTAGTTGTCCGTAATCGGCAATATCGTTATTACCTGCCCCACCATCTAGTGTATCGTTACCCGAACTTCCTTTGAGAATATCGTTTCCATTACCACCATTTAAGCTATCATTTCCATTTCCACCATTTAAGGTATCCTTTCCATCACCGCCTCTTAGAGTGTCGTTATCATTTCCACCATTTAAGCTATCACTTCC
>DESS01000008.1:7072-7290 GCA_002361335.1 Richelia sp. UBA3308 | reverse complement strand
CCATTACCACCATTTAAGCTATCGTTTCCATTTCCACCATTTAAGGTATCCTTTCCATCACCGCCTCTTAGAGTGTCGTTATCATTACCACCATTTAAGAGATCACTTCCATTACCACCATTTAAGCTATCACTTCCATTACCACCATTTAAGGTATCCTTTCCATCACCCCCTGCTAGAGTGTCGTTATCATTACCACCATTTAAGCTATCACTTCC
>DESS01000008.1:0-7010 GCA_002361335.1 Richelia sp. UBA3308 | reverse complement strand
CATTACCACCATTTAAGCTATCACTTCCATTACCACCATTTAAGGTATCCTTTCCATTACCGCCTCTTAGAGTGTCGTTTTCATTTCCACCATTTAAACTATCGTTTCCATTACCACCATTTAAGCTATCACTTCCATTACCACCATTTAAGGTATCCTTTCCATCACCGCCTGCTAGAGTGTCGTTTTCATTTCCACCATTTAAACTATCGTTTCCATTACCACCATTTAAGCGATCACTTCCATTACCACCATTTAAGGTATCCTTTCCGTTACCACCATTTAAGGAATCGTTTCCATTTCCACCATTTAAGGAATCTTTTCCATCACCACCTCGTAGAGTGTCGTCAAAAGTTCCACCATTGATTATCATAGTTATGTCAATCCTTTTAGATTAGGTTGGCTGGACGATTCGCTGGATTTCTCAGGTCTTAGCGAATCGTTCTTTATTGATAAATGCGAATCGGAATCTTGAAGTAATATTCGATATGCTTCAACTCAGATTGAATGAAGTACAAAAAAATAGAATTGGGAAGCATTCGCACTTGTCAATAACTTTAACGTGAAACGAAAATAATTAAATGTATAAAATAAAACTATTTAGATGAAGATTATCTAAATATTTACACTGAAAAATGATGAATAGCTCCGAATTATGTCAAAACGCTAAATAAATAGAATAAAGTCAGGCAAGATAATTTTGAGGAAAATGTTCCCAAGTGATTTTTTGACTGAAATGGCGCATAAATAAGAACTTTCTCGGGTGTAGAGTTATGTGGCTAAAAACTAAAAAATCTCCTCAAAAAATATACAGCATATTTCATACTCGTTTACGGTAAATTTTCACGGGCAGGGATGCCCGTACCACAAGAGTTTTAGAAAAATTTTTTTACCTCATTTACTTACAAAATGCTGTATTTAATTTTTCGTCAAAAACAAACTACGCATTTAAAAAAACATAAAGCAAAGTACTATAAGCTTTCCGAACTAGTACTCCACCAAACCAAAATTGGGGGGGGTGACTCACTACTCACTACTCCTAACAGTTGATGCTTTTCCAGTTAAAATTAACATTGTACCGGCTGTAAATAAAATACCTAATAATAGATTTTTGGGACTGATAGTTTTACCGCTTTCCTGTACCAAAATTCCTTCTAATATCAAGGAAGGTAATAATATCCCTGTGGGAAGTAGTAACCGGTAAAAATTTAATTTTCTTCTTGCTAATGTTGTTAACATTGCTAAGCAGAGTCCAAAAGGAATAAACGTTAGTCCGTAATAGAAAAATCTTTTTTCTTTGGGTATTAAGTCGAGTAAGTTTAAGGTGTGAATATTGGCAATGTTGTCTACGTAAATAATTAATGAGGATTTGGAGTATGTAATAATTATTTGATGGGGTTTTGTATCTGTAAAAATACTCGGAACTTCAAGTTTGACATCAGAAGCATTCGCGCCAGTAAGCGGAGTTCGTACCCGAAACACTAAGTCAGTTCCTTGTTGTCCTAAAGTAAAATTACGACGAAAAGAATCATTAGAAAGGGAGATAATTCGCGCCGGTCCGGTTTGTTCTATATTATTAGTAGTAACGGTAGTATTAATAGTAAATTCAGAAGATTTACTTATACTTTGACTTAAAGATGTAACGGGAGTTGCTGTTTCTAGCCAATGGTTGGGACTTAAAAAGACTCCTTTTTCGTTTTGATTTATTGGTTCACCACGCCATAATAAATTTGGCTGTTTTCCGGTTTTATCTTGATATGGGGCTTTCCCTGTGAATTCATAGGAAGCAAGTAAAGAATTTCCGAAATTTTCCAAATTATTGCTTTGGTAAAATACTTGCTCTACTTGATTTTGGGAAATCGCTTTATTGGCAATATGAAGCTCTGATATATAACCTTCCCAACCTCTATCAGCAGTTCTTTCATTACCTAAAATTAATGGAAAATTGGCATTCCAACCATTTAAATTAGTTGTAGCTTGCCAGGGGATTGTAATCAAAAATGTCAGTATGATATAACCTGTAAAAAATAAGGTTATTTTAGTAATTGAGTTACTAGCTTTACTATTTTCTATTCTGTGTAATATAGCTTTAAAACTTCTAGAATGCCACACATAAAAGCAAATTAACCCGAAAAAACCACCAAAAGTATTATTATAAATATCGGCGGGTGTTGGGGTTCTCGAAGGTAATAAAATTTGTAGTAATTCAACTGTTGATGATAATGCTGCGCTGGCTAAAATTACAGCTATCATCTGGGAAATCAATTTAACTTTTTTTCTTTGCAAGAAACCTGTTAAACCAAACCCTAAAGGTAAGAATAGCAATACGTTATTTACTTGATCATCAAAAACGGTGTTGTTGTCAAAGCTATTAACTAATCCTCGACGAGAAATATCATCAGGTAGTGAAAAGTCAAAAGGATAAAGTGTTGCACACAATACTATTAATATACTGATAATCACTAGAATTAAAAATTTGTCAATTCTAGGTTTGCTTAAGTGTTTGTTTTCTGAAGTTAATGGGGGTTTCATAAAAACTTTACCATAGGTTTTTTCAAGCTTATTTTCGATAAATAACGAATTCTAGCAATTAACAAAATAAAGAGTTTTTGCGCTAAAAACACTACTACAATACTTGAATGACTAAATTCGGAATTGTTGCTCGATCATTTTAGTCATCACAATTGATTTACAAACGATTGTAACGTTTATTTTCATGTTATTTCTTGATCTATAGTTATATGGTTTAAGTTCTGTAAAGACTTTATGAAGTCTTTGAATTTATAAGTAACCTCACCCCAACTTACTGCTAGGCAGAAGTCAAAATCAAGGTAATAAGTATTGTTTTATCAAAGTTTTAAACTTTTGATATGGGTGCACTATTTACGCGCCCACTGTAGTAGTTTCGTGTATTCTATTCAACTGAAATTCGCTATATACAGTTAATTTTATCTAAGAGGGTGTTTATAAAATAGTTTATTGGGAAAAATAACACCACAAGATTTGCCGTAATGCACCAAGCGTTATTGGTACGTTAGATGTATTAAGATTATCTGTTTTAACAGATGGATTGTCGTGCATATAACACACCCTACAATTTATTACAATTAATTTTATCTAAGTACTTATTCTAATTTAATATTTCTGTAAAAAAATATACTTAATTCCTTATTCATAAATTCACATTTTGCACCAAGAAAAATTAATGAACCTATCCCACTAATCACAAAACGTGATATTCTATTTCTCTAATGAGAAGGGTGTATCACTTTATGGCTGGACGTTTTGAAGGATTAAGCGATTAGTCATTACAGAAGTTTCTCGGATGTATTCCCTTCAGAACCAGAAAAACGCGGTAAGGGAATGCCCCATGTACCGTATCGTCATGTATTAAATAGTCTGTTATATATTTTAATAACTGGGTGTCGATGGTGTGACTTACCAAGAGGAGAGATATGGGCATCAAAAAGCGCTTCGCATAGGTGGTTGAAGCGATGGTACTCAGATGGGACATTCGACTATTTACAAGCCCCCATATTGGCATCAGCAACGAAAGGGTGCCGGAGGCAATCGCTAACGAAAGGAGACTTATAAATTGGGACTACGGAGCAGGGAATGGCTCTTTTTCCCCCTGGAAAAGGAGGAGGTGAAGAAATTGCCTATAGTGGTAAAGGTAAGGGAGTTTTAATTCATACACTAACGGAGGGCAATGGTATGCCCTTAGCTAATTCTACAACCCCAGCTAACGGTAGTGAAAGAGAACAGATAATACCTCTACTAGATAAAGTAAAGCTTAAAACATTGAAACCTGGAAGACCACGGTTCTAAGAAAATTTATCTAGACTTGGGGGGTAAACCCGATGGTAAATTTGATCGAAAATTCTGGGAACAATTCAGCGAGAAAGTAGGGTGGAAAACGTTGGAAAAGTGGATTATATATAGCCAAGTTTTAAATGACACCTCAGCACCAGCGGGGCATCTCCCTCTTCGGCATGCATCTAAGGTAACATGGGAGTTTTCTTCTCTCGCATCGAGACTTGTAAATTGTGACATTTAAGCACTTTAAATAAGTAGAATTTGTAAATTTTTAATAAAGTCTTAAAAATCATCTGTCTTAAGTAATATTTTGTACGACGACGTAGTAGATTTCACTTGTGCATAGTTTAGGGCAACAAGAGTTATAGTTGTGGGAGTACGATTTACAGTCCCATAAATAAATGTGTTGGTTGTAACCTGAATAATCCAAAATTCAAAATGGTAAATTCATTCATCGCATGACCGAATTGAAACTACGTCTCCAACGGGGAAATAACCAAAAAATGGTGACGGTGGCTCAAGATATTTATATTGTTGGTAGGTTGCCAGAATGCGACCTATATCTACCTTTTGCCGGTGTTTCTCGCTGTCATGCACGTTTTACTAAAAAGAATAATGGTTTGTGGACGGTTGAAGACTTGGGTAGTAAAAATGGCACAGTATTAAACGAAAAAGCCGTGGCTTCGCCTACGGTAATTTGTCATGGGGATGTAATTTGGGTAGGAGATATTTCTCTTGTGGTGCTTTTGAGTGTTCCTCCTCAACCAGTTGAAACTAAGTATGCAAATTTTTCTTCAGGGAAAGCAATACTTCGTAATGTTAAACAATTACAACAGCAATGGATAGGTGCTGAAGTTTCAGGTGATATCAACAATAAGGATATAACTATTGCCCGTCTTAAGGATTTGGTAGATATAGCTAAAAATCTTTCGGGGGCTACTTCTATTGAAGAAATTTTTTCTCAAGTACAGCAGGTTGTATTTCGTTATCTTAGTAGTATTGACCGTTTAGCATTATTAATTGATGTTTATAATTGCGGCAATTTACTATTAATGAATGCTGCAACTAGAAATGTTAATAATACACAACAATTAATGGCTGACGATAGCTGGATAAGCAAAAGTATATGTCAGGAAGTATTTGCAGAAAAAGTGGCAATTCAATCAGCAGATACTCATCAAGACGAGCGATTTGATCAAGAACATAGCGTTTTTTTTAAGGGAATTGGTAGCGCAATGGCGGTACCTTTATGGGATGAAGATAAAGTTGTGGGGGTGCTTTATGCCGATGCAAATTTTACTTCTTATCATTGGATAAAAGAAGGTTCGGAAGACCTAAGTTTTTTTTCCACTTTAGGAAATATTGTTGCTTCTAGTGTCCAACGTTGGTTATTAGTAGAAAAGCTTAAAAGTGAAGAAGTAATTCGTCAAAGATTGGAACGCTACCATTCCCCAGCAGTCGTACAGCAGTTGATAGATTTGGGAGCCTTACCCAACGGGCGTATACCGCCAAAAGAAAGTGAAATTAGCATTTTATTTGCCGATGTTGTCGGATTTACGGCAATATCGGAACGGTTTTCTCCTTCGGAAATTGCGGAATTACTCAATAAATTATTTGAAGAAATGCTACAAGAAGTATTCGCTTACGGTGGTACTTTAGATAAGTATATAGGCGATTGTATTATGGCATTTTTTGGCGCACCGGAGCCGCAAACAAATCATGCCGATAGGGCTGTGGCTGCGGCAATGAGAATGTTAGCTCGTTTGGAAAATTTAAATTTCAACCAGTTTTGGGAAGAACCCTTACAATTGAGAATTGCCATTAATAGTGGTAAAGCTGTGGTGGGGGATATCGGTAGTTCTCAAAGAGTTGAATATACTGCTTTAGGGGCAACAATTAATTTAGCCGCACGTATGGAACGAGTTTGTAATCCCGGCGAATGTGTAGTTAGCGAACAGACTTACAAAATGCTTTCCAAACCAAGCAGATTTAAACTAATGGGACAATATCGTTTTAAGGGTATCAATCGCTTGGTTAAGGTTTACCACAATCGTAAACGGTAATTCTAAATTCGAGCATTCTAAATTCGGGCATTCTAAATTCTAATGATGACTTTGCTCAAAATGTAAAGAAATATTACTAAGTCTAGTAGTCGAAAGACTAGATTTTCCGTAAAACTACTCTTGTTTTGTAAAGGATAGTTGAGATTGGTAGTCAAAACAACTCTTTTGGTTCCACACTAAAACAATAACGAAGCAATTATTGTTATGAATACCATTTCCACTTCCAGAGTAGAATTTAAGCGTCCAGTTTGGCAAAATGCTGTCATCCTAACTTTAGGTTTCTGGCTTAGCGCCAGTTTGATTTTAGATTGGGTAATTATGCCTAGTCTTTACGTTTCGGGGATGATGACTGAATCGAGCTTTGCAACAGCAGGTTATACAATATTTTGGAATTTCAATCGAGTTGAATTACTGTGTGCGGGATTGATATTAACTGGTGTTTTGGCTTTGAGTAAAAGTCAATTCAAAGCTATCGGTCGCGGTATTATTTTAGCAACGGTAATGCTGGCTATTGCTTTAGTTGATACTTATTTGTTAACTCCACAAATGTCTGCTATCGGATTGCAGTTAAATTTCTTTGAAGTCGTTTCTGAAACTCCCGCGAATATGAATTTATTACATGGTGCTTACTGGCTTCTTGAAGTCATAAAATTAGCAGTCGGTGGTACTCTTTTTGCTTGGTGTTGGAAGCAGTAATAGGGAAACAAGGAGACAAGGGGACAAGGAGAAAAAAAATAAAAAATTGCCTACTCCGTTGCTCCCCGGAGCAATATTCATTTGTAACTCCATTTCTTAGAAGGTGTTTATAAATAAAAAATAAAATTATTGTAGGGTGTGTTAGATGCACTTTGGGACATCTGTTAAAACATATAATCTTAATACATCTAACGCACCAATAACGCTTGGTGCGTTACGGCAAATATTCAGCTGTTATTTTTCCCATGGAATCCTAGTTCCGTACTACACCCTACTTTAGATTTTTTTATAAACACCCTCTTAATAATTCACTTGCCGGTAGCTAGCATTAATATTTTGAGAATTTTAACTCAGTCTGATTTTTTAGGCTGAGTGTTGTTTTTAGATTGTTTTTGGTTTTTTGTGGCTATTCTTAACAACTATCACGGTAAGAAT
>DESS01000006.1:13528-32946 GCA_002361335.1 Richelia sp. UBA3308 | reverse complement strand
TAGTGTACTAGGACATAACTCTCCATTGACAATTATATGTAAAGTTTTATCTTGGTTAGCAATCGGCTGTTCACCACGATCAATATCGATAATACTAAGTCTTCTATGCCCTAAACCAACTTGGCGCTCAGGAGAAATCCAAAACCCAAACCCATCTGGGCCTCGATGTTTTAAGGAATCCATGCCTTTTTTCAAAGATGATTCTGCAATTTGCTCGTCCGTTGAAAACAATGCCACTATGCCACACATAAAAAAATCGCTTTCAAGATGGTGAGGAATCTTTCATAAGTATATATTTTATTTACCCAAAGTATATATACGCTTATTTACCGATCAAAACTCCAATCAATAAATAAAACTAAAGTGGTGGCTGCGGCAACACTCAACCGGGTTGTTTGTTTTTTATGAATTGTTTAAGACAACTGGACTTTTTACCTTGATTTGAGAATCAGCAACGTTTTTTAAATGCGTCAACATTAATTCATCTCGTTGACACCATACAGAAAATATCTTTTCTCTTCCATCATTAAGTGTTTTTGTATCGATACGATATACATTATTTACTCGCTTTAGTTTCAAACCCAATAAACTAAGCAATCGCCGAATAATTTTGATTATGGAAACCTGTTCTTTTTCTACTGCTAAATTAATGTTTAAAACTCTCTGAATATGTTTACTACAACGCAATACTGTATTTTTCAGCAATATCAAATCGGGATCGTTTTCAAGAAACTCTCTACCGGGTTCGAGTAATTGTAAAACACCTAATGCTCGTAAAGCTTCTATTCTCTGAGTGTATATTTTTAAATCCGGTAGAAAAACTTTGCCATCACCCGATGATAATTGTTGATTCCATTCTTGTTTATCTCGTATGTGAAAATATTCGCTGGAATGAGTTAAATAATAATGGGTTCGCAATTGATAATAGTAGCCTTTATCATCCTGCAATTTTAGCTGGGGTGTTACTTCTACAGCGTATCTTTTTCTCAGAAAGTATTTATTGATTTTGTGACGTTCTTTATCTGTAAGGGAATGTTTAGTTAATAACTGCTCGTATTCTAAGTAATCTATATCTGGAGCATTACTTACAGCAGTTGCTACGGCTAGTTGATTCTGTTGCTTAATTTTTTTGATATTATGATTAATTTCTTGAGATTTCTGACGGCTTTTTTCCCAATCTTTTTTGACTTTGACAATTTCTCTAATCAACCTTCTACGAGTTGCTAAATCTTCTTTATCGGTGGCTAAAAATGCATAACGCAAATCTCGAATAATATTCTTCTGAATGTCATTAGTACGTACCCATAAATTATGCCCTTCTGCCGTCAAACCTTCTTTCATGGATTGACGATAAAAGTTAATCGAAGCATTTACCCTTGCCGATAATTTTGCCCAAGTTCTGAGATGAATGGGGTCATAAACTAATGGTAAATCAATATCTATTTTATGTAGCGGACTTAATAAAGCCAAGTTTTCTTTTTGATTTTCCTGATACCAGAAAGACAGCGATCGATAATTTGTACTACCGCTACCGATTAAACCAATTCCTCGCTTCGCACACCAAACAACACGGGGTACATCATCCCGTACTCTTGCTAATGCTTGTCTGGCTTCGGAATCTGGAATCACTCCTTGAAAAATCCCATAAACTCGGTCAAAATGCTCGACATCAATACTAATTCCCGTACCGAGACTGGGAGTTACAAAAACCGCGTCGTATTCGATAATTTTCTGATTAATAGCTGCAACAAAATCAACTGCTTCATGGCCTGGTGTATTAGTAGTATGACTGCTAACTATTAAAGTTTTGGGATATAAATGTCGTAATTTATCCAAACGTTCTTTTAAATAATGTTCAATTGTTTCACTACTGTAACGTCCGGTACGACTATCGGTAGTAACATAACATTTTCTTCCGGCAAGTAAATCTATTTCTAGCTGTTGAATTAGCGGTGTAGGATTTGGTGAATCATAAAAAGTTACATCCCAAGCTTTTTCGGGTTTCCACTGATTCACAACAATCCAGGGTGATAATTTTATCCCTGCTAATCTTTGGAGATATTCTAAAGAAACATCTGATAAATCGGCATCTTGAGCAATAACTAATCCTCCAGTTGTTAAAACACTAGAAATTAGCTGTTCAAATAACTTTAGAATTTTGACTCGTTTATCTTTACAGGTATTACTGTGTAATAAATGCCATAAAGATTGCTCAACCTCATCTAAAATAATAATCGCCCCTTGCCATTCATTTGGATTGAGTTTCCAAATTGAATCAATACATAATCCTTTAGAATAATTTTTAGAATAATTTGAAGTATTGGGAATTCCCCAGTCTTGATTATTTATACCCCATTTTATCCCCACTTTCTTGCACAGGAATCGCCCTAATTGGATTCTATGAGTAATTAATAAAATTGGTTGATTTCTATCTAATGCCTGTTTAACAACAGTTTGCAATGTTGTCGTTTTTCCAGTTCCTTTTGCTGATTTAACACCGACTAATCCCGAAGTTGGAAAAGGTATGTCACCTAAGTAGCGACGATTAATAGTAAGTGCCGCAGGAATCGTTAAATTAGTGTGGGGTTTACTATGAGCAAGGTAAACTTCTAAATCAAGACTTTGACGATAAATTTTATCGAAAACACTCCCACCTTTGGCGACAATAAATTCATCAACCCCTTTTTCCATTCCCGGAAGTTCGATTACTTGAACTGGGCAATTTTTTTCTTGGAATAATAAACCAAGTTGAGATATGGCGTTATTGACAGCGCTAATTTTTTTCAGTTCAGTTTCAAAATCAAAACATATATAAATAGTACGCTTAGTAATACTAAAAGCCGCTAAATCTGGAATCAGCTGGCGACGGATAACTTTACCAAATTTATCTTTAACAACTCTATAACCACTGGTTATTCCCGGAATTCCAATGGCTGCATATCCTTGTGTAAGTAATGCAGCTGCTTTCTTAACCCCTTCGCAGATGATTACGGGTATATTGTTTTCCATTACCCATTTCCAAAAGCTTATAGCAGCACCATCGGAGGCGATCGCAATATTTTCGGGTAGCTTGACATTGTAACGCACAGCTATTTGCTGCCATACTCCTAACGGCACCCGCAGACAAAATATCCGCGTCGGCATACAAGGAGGATGTTCGTATTTGATGGGCTTACCTTTTTCATTGATACGAGGCTGGTTTGGTTTAAAACATCCCCACTCCATCATCTGCCAATTATTCAGCACATCAACTCCCGAACACCACCAACCACCAGCGTTTATATGAGCATAACGTTCCAACCACCTACTTTTGACAATTCCGGTATTTGTACGGGGAATCAGTTCGGAAATAAATAGATAATCGTAAGCAGTTTTGTCTTCCAGAGACCTAAAATTCAGCTTCGCCAGGTGTAAATCAATGCCACTACTATTGACTAATTCCTCAAGATGTTTGTGGTGTAGATAGTGCAAATGCATTATATATGGCGGAAAGCGCAAAAAATGGATTTGAAGAATCTAACATGCACTTCCCGATTTTCATATTCGGGATTTTAAGGTTTTTTTATGCAATTTATATCACAAGGTTATATTAAAGACATTGTCTAAATCGAAATAGATTCATTTTTTGTTTTATATTCTACAAGTAATAGGTTTGTATTGTAATATTTGTTAGCAATTATTTTTTTATTTATCAGTAAAAATGTCATTTGAGTTATCAGTTATCAAGTACCCACAGTTGGGAATCGAGGGGCTCACGCCGAAGTGGAAATTTTTTTTCTTTCCACGGATTATCGATGGCTTGTATCCTGTTTATTTTTTGGTCAAATAATAATTCGGGGTGAAAGCCAGAAGTTTTATATCAAGTGCGGCTAATTACTTACGATATAACCCGATTAAAAAGATGGCGGTTATTACTCATTACTCCTTACTCATTACTCAGATCAAATACGATAACTGTTTAACCGGACATGATATTACTGGTGTTTATGGGGCGTTGAATAAATACAGCATATTTTTGCCATGGCATCGGTATATTCTCATGGGAAGGAATGCCCGTACCACAAGAGTTTTAGAAAATCTTTCTATACCTGATTTAGTTGGAAAATGCCGTAATTTACAGCCTTTACAGTTGTCAGAATCCGAAAAAACAGCCCTGGGGGCGAACCACTGCCTTACAGAGCAACACGTACTCCCTTAGAGCATGTTTGGGAAGTTAAGTTTAATACCATTACTAGGAATTAATATTTATTTATTGTAAAAAGCGGGCGCGGCAGGACTCGAACCTGCGACCGACTGCTTAGAAGGCAGTTGCTCTATCCGGCTGAGCTACGCGCCCAAACAGAAAATCTAACTCTTTAAAAGTTAACTTGTGTATTCTATCAGTAGTTTGAAGAAAAAGCAATGAGAAATAATGATTTTTTGTAAAAGTCGAGGTAAAATGTAATTTGATTGACTATAAAGTTAGATAAAAATTCGGAGTAAAGGAGTATAACTCAGGTATATTGTGTTGTGGTCGGTAAAAGCGTAAATTTTTACAAAGACAAAGGTTATTATATCTCCCATATAAAAACAATGCCGGGCGCGAGGAGTTATCTGGAAATTTCATGTTTATTCTGAAACGGCAGGACGTTGAAATATCAAGCATCGTACACCCCTCTCGTGACCAACAGGTGCCTGTTCTTCATTATCAAGGACAAACTTTTCGCTTGATTAGTGCCTTTAAAGCGACTCAAGAAGAAGAAGCTAGGGCTTTGTGGCGAGAATTGACAGATAACCGAGGCAAAGCCTGCGTGTTGTTGGAGGAAGAACACCGCTTCAGTGTTTGGGGTAAAATTCGTTTAAATCAGGTTGGGGATCAAGGAAGCAGTCAAGGTAATAATCGGATTTTGACGGTTGCAAGTATTTTGCTGTTGCAAGTGGTGTATATGGATATTGAAGAATTTCTTGGCGCGAAACAAGCAAGTTTATTTAAGAAAGAAATTTCACATATCTTGAATCGATTGCAATTAAAAACAGCTTCTTCATCCCAGGCAATTGAGTATTTGCTGAGTATAAACCCCATTGAACCAATTCAAATTCCTTTGTGGGATGAAGATTATGTAGTTGTATTCCTCGAAGAATTACATCGACTGGGTAAAGCGTATTTTGGTAGTTCCGATTTTGCCCATCAGGTGATGGATACTTTACAAGATATACCGATGTCGGAACGATCGCTATTTATTAATTGGCTAAAAAATTCCAGCTTGAATAAACTGTGGCATTAGCACATAAGGATTTTTATGCAGTTAAGATTGTGTTGGTTTGTCAAGTTAAATACACTCAGCAGAGTGTAGATTTTATCTTACTTACACAATCTATCAGCTTTGATATCTGCTAAATGCATAAACACGGTACAGTATAAATGAGTAGCATTTACAATAAGTCTTCCGATTCAAAATCTTGGTTTACAACTCAGAACATCATCCTGGCTAGTATTGCTTGGGGTATTTTGGCATTGCAATACTTTTTACTTTTTAGCGCCAAGGTTCCGGATGCAAATGGTGTAGCAAAACGTGCGGAGTGGTATGTAATTGGAACA
The DNA here is from genome assembly GCA_002361335.1 of Richelia sp. UBA3308. Taxonomy (GTDB): domain Bacteria; phylum Cyanobacteriota; class Cyanobacteriia; order Cyanobacteriales; family Nostocaceae; genus Rivularia. The sequence goes on along the minus strand of DESS01000006.1, from coordinate 27,368 downwards.
AATATTTTAGAAATTCTAGCTTATTTGGGTGCCGGAATTTTATGCTTAAGAAATTGGCGCAGTCGTCAAATTGTCAGCGGCAGAAATGTTTGGCTGCTATTTGGTATCGGTATGCTGTCTTATTTCTTAGGAGGGATCATTTTTGGCTATATGGAAATCGTCTTAAAACAGGAACCATTTCCTTCAGTTGCCGATATATTTTATGTGGTGACTTATTTGTTAGTCGGTATCGGCATGATTTTAGCGGTAGCTTCAAAACGAATCAAATTAGAGGCTTGGCAGTGGATAATTGTATTGGCGATCGCTGCCTTTGGTAGCGCTTTGGCATGGCTAATTAGTCAGCCAGATGCAACCACCACCACTGTAATTGAAGGAACTTCTGGATGGAAAGAACAAGTTGGCATATTTTTAAACTGGTTTTACGTAGTCTGCGATGTATTACTATTAATTATTGCCACCAGTCTGTTACTAGCTTTTTGGGGCGGACGAGCTTCTTTGCCTTGGCGAATGATTGCGGTGGCAACATTTTCCCTTTACATTGCAGATATATGGTTTAAATGGGCTACTAGAGATCCCAATTATCAAAGTGGAGACATCTTAGAAGTGTTTTGGGTATTAAGTGGAGTGTTATTCGGCATGGGCGCAGCCCTTGAATATGAGGCTTCATCAAATCGTTCGCGGCGAGAACGCGGACGCAAACGAACTTAGAAAATAACGTTTGGGGTCTACTACCGTGAGAAAACTAACTGAATCCGACAAAAAAGAAATTCTCAAGTTGTACCGAGAAAGTGCTGAAACTACTTCTACTTTGGCAGAGCGCTACGGTGTAAGCAATTCAACTATCAGCCGCTTACTTAAAAGTACTTTGCCAGAAGATGAGTATGAGTATTTGGTTTCTTTAAAGCGTGCTGCTAGAACCCCTGAAGGTAGGGCACAAGTCAGCTACGATAAAATGCCTTCTTTTCATAGCGAGCAAGCAGAAACAGAAGAAGATGTTACTTCTGAGCCAATAGAAACCCGAGTCGAAGATGAAGATGAAGATGAAGATGAAGATGAAGATGAAGATGAACAAGAGCAACAACAAGAACAACAACAAGTTGTTGTCAAAAAACAACCGATTTTAACCAGGGTTAGTAAGACAACAGAAGCACCTAGAAGAGTAAAACGGCGTTCTTCTGCATTGGCATCTAAAAAACCTTCCCCAATTGCGGAACAATTGGAACTATTGCAAGAAAACCAACCAGAAGTTTCCAGAGTTCCCAATACCCCCCAACTCAGGAGTATTCCCAGTCCGATATTAGATAACGGCCGTACAGAAGCCAAAGTAATAGCGGAAATGTTTGGTGAGGAAATTGATGATTCCGATGATTTGGAAGATTTAGACGATTTACTCGAAGACGATGATTATGATGATGAGGAGGAGGATGAAGACGATTTTGGTCAACCTTTAGATTTTGTTTCTAGAAGAGCTAATAATGAACCTTTAGTTAGAGTTCAACCTTTATCGGCAGCTCATCTACCTAGAACCTGCTATTTGGTCATAGATCGAGCCGCAGAACTAATTACTCGCCCACTCAAGGAATTTGGCGACTTGGGAGAAATCCCCAGCCCAGAAACCTACAAAACAACTTTACCCATCTTCGATAACCATCGAGTGGCAAAACGCTTTTCCTCAAAACGCGATCGCGTTATCAAAGTACCCGATAGCAAGGTGCTGCACAAGGCTCGTTATCACTTACAAGCTAAGGGTATCAGCCGATTGTTAATTGATGGGCAGGTCTACTCACTATCGACTGTTTAATTAACTTTCACTAACTATCGGCACTTTTATGTAACATCTTGTGTTATATTATTCCCTTGCCACGGCAATAAAATAATTCATAATTTAGTAATTCTAAAAGTAAGTACTAAAGTAGGTACTATCGACTACGAATTATTTTGACCGGTGTCCATCTACTATTTTCTAATTTTATGGATAGCTTTACCGATTACGGTATAGTTTTGCTAACTACTGCTTCTCAACAAGAAGCAGAAAAAATTGCCAATGTTTTAGTGGAAATGAAACTAGCGGCTTGCGTTAGTTTCACCCCCATTAATTCAATTTACACTTGGCAAGGGAAAGTAAACAAAGACCAAGAATGGCAACTTTTTATCAAAACCGATTTAACTCGATTTCCCACTTTAGAAGCCAAAATACTCGAACTTCACTCTTATGAAGTACCCGAAATAATTGCCTTACCCATTCAAAAAGGTCATCAACCTTACCTACAATGGATTGCACAGCAACTTGATTAATAGTTATTCTCCCTATCCGTTGCTATCCCCCCATCTCCACTCAAATTAACTCTTCGAGTCGGTGATTTAACTTTAAAGGAATGCCCGAATTTAGAATGCCCGAATTTAGAATTTAGAATTAAATCTAAACAAAACTCAAATAATAGTTCATATATATTATTATCAAGCTTTCATGACAATATCAGCATTTTATTTATTGACATATCAACTTTTCTTGAAGTAGCCTGCTTAAGTAAAAGTGCACTTAAAAATTTAGGTGCTAAAGTTCCAGTAAAAACTAAAGGTATGGACTCAAGGGTGAAAAAGCATTCGCGTCTACAGTTATTAGGCAGTCTTTGTAAAAGAGAAGCTGTAGCAGAAGGTATCGGTACATTTTCCTTAGTGTTCGCAGGTACTGGGGCGGTAATGGTAAACGCCATGGTTGATGGTAACGTAACACACTTAGGTATCAGTTTTATTTTCGGTGCTGTTGTTGCAGCGATGATTTATTGTTTGGGACATATTAGCGGCGCACATCTAAATCCGGCAGTAACTTTAGCTTTTTGGACGAGCGGCTTTTTTCCCAGGCGTTTGGTTATTCCGTATATTTTGGCACAGATAATTGGTGCAATATCAGCTTCTGTTTTACTTTTGGTTAGTTTAGGAGAGGTTGCCAATATGGGTGCAACTTTGCCCTTGAATGATAATTGGTTGCAATCCTTTGTATTGGAGTTAGTACTCACCTTCATTTTGATGTTCGTGATTTTTGGTTCTGGGCTTGATAGACGGGCACCTGTGGGTTTTGCAGGATTAGCTATTGGATTGACAGTAGCAATGGAGGCGGCTTTCATGGGACCGATTACTGGTGCTAGCATGAATCCAGCGCGTTCTTTTGCTCCAGCTTTAGTGGGAGGAATATGGCAATATCACTGGCTGTACTGGGTAGCACCAATTATGGGAGCGCAGTTAGCAGGGATTATTTATCGATATCTTTCTAACGGGTTTCGGGATATTAAATAATTGGGAATTAATAGTTAAGAATTGATAATTTATTTTTGTAATTAAATATCAGCTATTCTTACTTGTATAAATTTACCTTGCACTTAGGTAACAAAATTGTTATAGATAGTTATACTGAAACTTACAAAAAGCTGCAAGTAAATATTTGATTTAAATACTTATTGTTAACAAATTATAATTTCTAATCCCCCATATGTCCGGAGTAATTCATGATCTAAATTCCTTTATTTCTTTATCCTCAAACCCCTAATTATCAACATGGGAACAATCCAAAATCATCAATCCGAAATCCAAAATTTACCTACTAAATTAGTAATTATCGGTGGTAGCGACGCGGGTATTAGTGCGGCTTTAAGGGCAAGAGAATTAGATTCTACGGTTGATGTGACAGTAATTGTTGCCGATAATTTTCCTAATTTTAGTATTTGCGGTATTCCTTTTTATCTCAGCGGTGAAGTTCCCGATTGGCGCAATTTAGCACACCGTACAGCGGATGAAATTACCCAGACGGGGATTAATTTATTAGTTAACCATAGAGCAACAAATATTGACGCTGAGCAAAAAAGCGTTGAGATGGTTAATCAAGAAGGAGAAATCAAGAATTTAAATTACGATAAATTGATTATTGGTACGGGTGCAATTCCAGTAGAACCTGCTATAGAGGGGTTGGAATTATCGGGAGTATTCTTGCTGCATTCAATGGCGGATAGTTTTGCAATTCACCGACATTTAACCAATCAATCGCCAAAAAGCGCAGTCATAATCGGTGATGGATATATTGGTTTGGAAATGGCAGATGGCTTGACTCATCGGGGCTTAGACGTGACATTAGTAGGGCGATCGCCAACTGTGATGAGAACTGTTGACGGCAGTATTGGTAACTTGATTGCCTCCGAATTGCAAAGTCGTGGGGTTGAGGTAGTTAACAGTGTTGAGGTTAAAACTATCAAAGAAAATGGTCAAGAATTGGTAGTTTATGGCACAAATAGTTTTAGTAAAAAAACTGATATGGTTATAGTTGCCGTAGGAGTGCAACCCTTAACCGAATTAGCTCACAACCCGGGTATCAAAATAGGGAAGAGGGATGCAATTCAAGTTAATCGCAAAATGGAAACCAATATCCCCGATATTTATGCAGCAGGGGATTGTGTAGAAACTTGGCATCGCTTGCTTGGAGAATATATTTATTTACCTTTGGGTACTACAGCACATAAACAAGGTCGCATTGCTGGTGAAAATGCCCTAGGTGGAAATGAAGAATTTGCAGGTAGTTTGGGTACTCAAGTAGTAAAAATATTTGACATTGCTGTTGCTCGTACAGGATTGCGCGATAGTGATGCCAAAGCTGCCGGATTTCATCCTTTAACTGTAGAATTTGAAACTTGGGACCACAAGGTTTATTATCCCGGTGCCAAAAAATTAAGGATTCGTGTTACTGGAGATACTGAAACAGGACAGCTTTTAGGTGCTCAAATTGCCGGACATTATCAAGGAGAAGTTGCCAAACGAATTGATATTTTTGCTACTGCAATATTTCACAATATGAAGGTTGACGAATTAAGTCAGCTTGACTTAAGTTATACACCACCTTTAAGTAGTCCTTGGGAGCCAGTACAAATGAGCGCCCAAGCATGGATGAAACAATTTTAGATTTAAGTTGAGATTTTTTATATTTTTTTAATTATTTATCTAAAATTGTGATGCTTTAGGCTTTGATAATTCAATTTTTTTTGAAATAATGAGGTATAAACTACTGCCTTGCCGGTAGAAGATAACGTAACTGATAGAGAGAGGAAGTGAGGGCAATAGGGTTCGGTTAAGAAATTGATCGATTAAGACGAGCAGGGGAAGAAGAAAGACAGGGATACTGAGGGGCGAATCTCGAGCCTTCCCAGTTTATCCGAACCGTATTGGGAGTAGGGATCTCAGAGTGCGATAAGCCGCTCACCCATGCCCTTCGCGATCGCAATAAGATTAATTGACAATTTTTTAAGCAAAAGGGTGTTGAATCAAGGTTTACGTCGTCAAAAAAATAACTAAAAATGATCAGTACGTAAAAAGGGATTCTGTAAAAAAAGGTGTTTCAACCATGAAAATTCGTGTTGGCATTAATGGCTTTGGCCGCATGGGACGCTTGGCTTTAAGATCTGGTTGGGAATGTTCAGAGTTAGAATTCGTTCATATTAATGAAGTTAAAGGTGGAACAGTAGCAGCAGCACATCTGTTGAAGTTTGATTCGATTCATGGAAAGTGGGCAGCAGATGTAGAAGCAGAAGGGGATAAGATTCGGATTGAAGAGAAGTATTTAAGTTTTAGTGAATATAATACCCCTGGCGAAGTCCCTTGGAATGAATTTGGGGTTGATGTGGTGCTTGAGTGTTCCGGAAAATTCCGTACTCCTGAATTACTTGAACCTTACTTTCAACGGGGAGTGGCTAAAGTAATTGTGGCTGCACCGGTGAAGGAAGGAGCTTTGAATGTAGTTATGGGTGTGAACGATTATCTGTATGAACCAGAGAAACATAATCTGCTCACAGCAGCTTCGTGTACTACCAATTGTCTAGCCCCTGTAGTCAAGGTAATTCATGAAGGAATAGGTATTCGTCATGGTTTAATTACAACCATTCATGACGTTACAAATACCCAAACAATTGTAGATGCACCTCACAAAGATTTACGTAGAGCTAGAGCTAATAACTTGTCTTTGATTCCCACAACCACAGGTTCTGCTACAGCGATCGGATTAATTTATCCAGAACTCAATGGTAAGTTGAATGGTTTAGCTGTAAGAGTACCTTTACTAAATGCTTCCCTTACAGACTGTGTTTTTGAAGTAATGCGAGAGACAACGGTAGAGGAGATTAACGCTCTTTTCAAATCAGCAGCAGAGGATTCACTCAAAGGTATTTTAGGCTATGAAGAGCGTCCTTTGGTGTCTGTCGATTACAAAGATGATCCACGTTCATCTATTATCGATGCTCTATCCACAATGGTGATAGACGAAACTCAGGTGAAAATTCTGGCTTGGTATGACAATGAGTGGGGTTACGTAAACCGCATGGTTGAACTAGCACTTTATGTTGCACTCAGTATGACAGAGTAGTTATTGATTGTCCATAACCTATTCCCTAGTGGGGGTAGTAAGCAGGGGGAGCAGGGGAGGCAGGGGGAGAGAATATTAACCCGGCAAAGTAATCTTGGCGAAGTACTAGAGTAAATATGTCTACCATTACATTAAACAGTAACCGGAAAAACTATATCCTTGTTACACTGGCATATTGGGGCTTTACAATTACCGATGGTGCCCTGCGGATGCTGGTATTGCTGTATTTCAATAACATTGGCTACACTCCAATTCAAATTGCATCCTTATTTTTATTCTATGAAGTCTTTGGTATCGTCACCAATTTTTTTGGTGGTTGGATTGGTTCCCAGTTTGGACTAAAATTGACTCTCTATAGTGGTATTGGACTACAGGTATTTTCCCTAATAATGCTTTCGGGACTGAATCCTAATTGGCCTGAGTGGTTAGCAGTATTATTTGTGATGATAGCCCAAGCCTTTTCTGGGATTGCAAAAGACTTCACCAAAATGAGTTCTAAGAGTGCTATTCGTTTGGTAGTACCCCAGGATGCCCAATCTTCATTGTTTAAATGGGTTGCAATACTCACAGGTTCCAAAAACGCTCTCAAGGGTATTGGTTTCTTTGTTGGAAGTGCTTTACTATCTTTATTTGGCTTTATTAATACTTTGTGGATTATGGCAGCAGGGCTTTTCCTGCTGATGTTCACAGGGCTAATGTTGCCCAAGGGGATGGGTAAAATCAAGAAGAAAGTCAAGTTTAGCCAGCTTTTTTCTAAAAGCAAAGAAATTAATATTCTATCTGCGGCGAGATTCTTTCTCTTTGGTTCTAGAGATGTCTGGTTTGTAGTTGGATTACCAGTATTTTTGCGTAGTGTATTAGGTTGGTCTTTTTATCAAGTCGGTGGTTTTTTGGCTATTTGGGTAATTGCCTATGGTATAGTTCAATCTTATGCACCAGTATTCTTAAAAAGGTTTGGTTCTGGTCGTCCTCCCACAGCATCAACCATCCAGTTTTGGACTTTTATATTAACGGCAGTTCCAGCAGCCATTGCCATCGGGTTGCATTTGGGTATCGAACCTAACACTGTAATTATTGGTGGACTGTTACTTTTTGGTTTCGTGTTTGCCTTCAATTCCGCAGTACATTCTTACTTAGTATTGGCGTTTACTGATGATGACAAGGTAGCATTGAATGTAGGATTTTACTATATGGCAAATTCTGCGGGAAGGTTAGCTGGTACAGTATTATCTGGTGTAGTTTACCAGGTGTTTGGCTTAGTTGGCTGTCTGTGGGTTTCCATGTTATTTGTTCTCTTGGCAGGATTAGTTTCTTTGAAGTTGCCAAATCCCAAACCAATTTAACTTTTTCAATTCTGAATATATTGATAGTTATAGTTATACAGCACTTCGCACAAGTGCTGTATGTTATAATATACCGCTTTTCACTTGCATAGAATACAAATTTTACCTCACCCTCGTTCCCTCTCCTTAGTAAGGAAAGGGATGTCCGTAAGAACAGGGTAAGGTTTAAAATGTATTACATTTAACCGAAAACTGCTATAACTGTTAATATTTGAATAAATTTGTGGCGAAATACAATTATACTGCGATCGCCAACCCTTGATATCAAAATGAAAAAAGTAATGTTTGTTTGTAAAAAGAATTCTCGCCGTTCGCAAATGGCTGAAGGATTTGCTCGTACCTTAGGAGAAGGTAAAATAGCCGTTACAAGTTCGGGTTTAGAAGCAAGTTTTGTAGATCCCAAAACAGTAGAAATAATGTCTGAGATTGGTATCGATATCAGCAATCAGGAATCAAAGCCTTTAAGTGATTTTAATCCCGAAGATTACGATGCAGTGATTTCCTTATGCGGTTGTGGTGTAAATTTACCACCTGAATGGGTGACAAGAGAAGTATTTGAAGATTGGCAGTTAGACGATCCCGAAGGCGAAGATATGGAGACATTTCGCCGGATTCGCGAGGAAGTAAAACAAAGAGTGATTCAGTTGATTGAGAATTTGAGTTAGTTGATTTATCTTTTTAATTTAAGTTAGTTATCGACAAAAACGTAAATCATCCGGATGAATTAAAAATTTGGCGTTATTCAGAGGATTTTAGGCTAACTAATCAAAAATTCTCTCCAGGGTTAGTTACTTTTAAATAAAAGCTACCCATATCTGTACAAATACCACCAAATGTCCATCAGAAAAATATTTGATTGTAATGTGGTACACTGATTTATAAGTTCTACCCACAATTATCGCCTAGCCTTACATGAAGTAAGGGAAGCACGGTAAGTTGCCATTTGGGCTTAATTAAATATTTTTTAATTCCATTGTCAGTAGACAATGTGGCTAACTGCCTACTAGAGGTCAAGGATCCTTAGTTATCTTAACAATGGAACCAAGCTGCAAGGCGCTTCTAGTAGAAAAAACTTTTATACCGTCAGTTTTTCTACCCTTTTGTCCAGATATGTACAAATATGGGTAGGTATTTAGAAGCGGTGGATATTACTGCAATCACGAATCTTTACAAGAAGGTGCTGGTAGAATAGTACTAGGTTGACTGTATTGTGCTAAGTAGTTTTGTAGTACTGTAAACTGAGATTGGTTAAGGCTGTAGTAAATCCAACGCCCTTCTTGACGAGCGCAAACTAAGTTAGCTTCTTTAAGGTTTTTAAGATGAAAAGACAGCTTCGATTGACTAACATCCAAAACATTGCACAAATCACAAACACAGATTTCACGATTTCGCAGTAGATGTATTACTTTAACACGTAAAGGTTCCGATAAGGCATGAAAGCCGGAAACAATAATATGTGGAACCGTAATATTCGTTTGTTGCATTAATTTATTGCGGGTTATTGCGGGATTTTAAATAAGCTATATTTATTTTGAACTAGAAATTACAGGCTTGGAGTGATAGCGAATACCTGCTTCCTTAAATCTATGCAAAACTTCCTTAAGGCGTTGAGTATCAGCAATCAAACTAATACGGACATAATTTTCACCACCAGCACCAAAGGCATTACCGGGAGTAACTACTACGCCTGTTTGCTGTAATAAATGTAAAGCAAAATCAGTGGAATTCATGCCTACAGGAGAAGGAATCCACAAATACATTGTTGCTTTGGTTTTAGAAAGATTCCAACCCAAATCTGTCAAACCTTCAATCAGGAAATCGCGACGGGTAGAGTACCGTTGTTGAACTTGTTGTAAATAACTATCTGGTAATTCTAAAGCTGTTTGGGCTGCTGCCTGCAATGCTGAAAAAATACCATAATCCAAGTTTGTTTTCAAGGTTCGTAAACCTTGGATGACATGGCGATTTCCTACCACAAAACCTACACGCCAACCAGCCATATTGTAGGTTTTAGACATTGTGTGGAATTCCACGCCAATATCTTTCGCGTCAGGAATTTCTAGTAAACTTGTGGGCTGATAGCCATCGAATGCTAATTCGGCATAACACAAATCGTGTACCAAAATAATTTCGTATTTTTGAGCAAAAGCAACTATTTCTTCAAAAAATTCCCGGGGTGCCGTAGCGGCAGTAGGATTGTTAGGATAATTGAAATAAAGTATTTTTGCTCGTTTGGCTACGGTATCGGGTATTGCTGTTAAATCAATTAACCAGTCATTTTCTGGTTTTAAAATTAAACTATGGATTTCACCACCAGCAATTACTGGGCCTCGAAAATGAACGGGATAAGATGGAGAAGGTACTAAAACCACATCACCAGGATTTACATAAGCTAAAGCTAAATGTCCCAATCCTTCCTTAGAACCTAGCAGTGGTAAAGCTTCGCTATCGGGATCTAAATTAACATGATAACGGCGATGGTACCAATTAGTAATCGCCTTGCGGAAATTAGCGGTTCCTTCAAAAGGAGGATAACCGTGATTGTCGGGATTTTTTAGAGCTTCTATGGCTCTATCAATTACAGCTTTGGGAGTTGCACCATCAGGGTTTCCCATACCCAAATCAATCAAATCTAAACCCTGTTCCCGTGCTTTGGCTTTCAATTCATCCAACCGAGCAAATGGATAAGCAGGTAGCTTTTGTATTCTTTGGGCTGGGATTATCCAGTCTAAATTCATTTTTAGATTTAACTATTGAATTGTTAGATTACCAAGAAATTAGCACCGTAATCAATAGACATTCAGCACAAATATAGCGGTTTTCCGTTGACTGTAATACATGTTGTCAAAATTAAGACGGGCAGGGATGCCCGTACCACAAGAGGGATATTGAAGGCTCTTAGAGGATGTAACGATGGGTGATTAACATAGCTTAAAACTTTTTAGATCCCCCTAAATCTCCTTTTATAAGGGGGAGCCGTTACCCCTCTTTATAAGGGGGGAAAGGGGGGATCATAGAAGAATTGCCTTAAAAACTATACTTTTTAAACATCCTCTTTCCTTTGGTGTTATTCAACTTTATAAAGAGTTTTACTACTTTTAAAACAAGTCTAATTATTGACAAAACAATACTTTTATGTTCTGTTTTCCCTAGAACTAGATAACTTCTTCATGGAGTTAATTCCAGAAGTTAAATCCGATGAACAACTACTTGTTTCTATTGGTGCTGTAGTAGATACCATCGCCGCCATTAATTGTTCTAGAGAAACTTTAAACGGTAGTCTGTGAATATCAGAATTGGGTAATAAAGCAAATTCTGCCGCCATGCTCAATTGTTTGAGTGTCAAGTTACCCAAACCCAAATCATCCAGCTTTTGGGGTAATCCAATTTCTGCATAAAATTTGAGCAATTGTTGTCTAGCAGCAGCAGCCAATTGGTTTCCTTGTAACATTTCTTCCAAACGCAACTGCACCAAAATACCGTAAGCAACTTTTTCACCATGAATGCTACCGCGCCCACAAACATGGGTTAAACCATTATGTACTGCATGAGCTGCCACAGTACGACATTGTGCGCCGCCAATTCCGCCAATAACCCCAGCGAGTAAAACTGTAGCGTCTACAACTTCTCGCCAAACTTCACTTCCAGGGGATTGTAAAGCAGCAACGGACTTTTGTAATAAAATATCCCGTAAAACTCGCGCTTGTTGAACTGCTGCAATAATTAAAGTTTGTTCTGAATGTCCGCTACTTACTGATGCTTCATACCACTTCGCTATAGCATCGCCAATTCCGGCGACTAAAGTATTTTGCGGTGCGGTTTGAATCAAATCGTAATCTAATATCAGTAAATCCGGACATTTATCCAGAGCCACGTCATACAAAAACGCCCCTTCATTAGAATATACGTTAGAAAGGGCAGTCCAAGCCGCACAAGTTGCCGCCGAAGTGGGAATTGTTACTACTGGTATTTGCAACTGATGAGCTACTAGTTTCGCCGTATCTAAAGCTTTACCGCCACCAACACCGATGATTACATCAGCTTGATGAATTTCTGCCTTATTTCGTAAATTTTCTAAACTTCCTTCACTGCAATCAGGAGTATAACAAGCCTGTTGCAATTTAAATTCATGAGATTCCAAACTTAGGATATAATTTTGCCATTTAGGGAGATTTAAACTGCGATCGCCACCAATAACCAAAGGACGATTTCCCAAACCACAGATGGCATCTACAGCACCATCGAGAATTTGGCTACCACGAATTACTTTTGCTGGGGCTACCGCCAGAGTTAATAAAGAACTGGATGTTTGAGCAGACAAAGTTTTTTTTGATTGATTAAACATATAACTAATTAATTTTTGACTAATTAATTAAAATAGCACTTATACCATTTTTATATAAATATGCTTAAATATGCTGACTTATAAGCCAACATAGAACGGTGAGCTTTGTTTGTTGATTCACCAGACTTATAGTAGTCGGACTATTTGCAGCTTCCCTTACACATACCAACATTGCAAATTTTCCTTTCTTTGAAGTCAGTATGATGCTTTTGATTAATTCTCAACTAATAATCCAACACGATCAATAACCTATTCCTTGTTTTGGCGATCGCAAAGCCCATGCCGGAGGCTTATCGCAAATCAATAGCCAATCTCAAATTTTACCGGAAAACATTAATAATTAATTGAAGATCAAGATACAAACTTCCTTCCTTGTGTATTCACGAGTCAAATTAGTTACAATTCAACTGTAATTAATACTTGTTTCAGTATGTGGTATCAACTATTTAGTCAAAAAAGAAAATAATTAATATCAATCCATTAACATAGAAATAGTAAATCTACAAGTTATAGCAACTACATTATAGACTGAGTGTAAATACTTTAAAGTAAACACTCCCCATGAAATAAAAATTATGCCCAAACGGCACGCTGCGCTAACAGCGCTCTTGCATGAAAGTTATTTTTCTCCATGGATCGCTGACAATTTACTACTCACTTTCAAGTCAGAATTATAAAGGGAATCATATGAAACCATTTAATAAATTTAAAAAACCACAAAAACCAGAAAAAAATGGCGAAGTTAAAACCTTCGGGCAAACAGTCTTTTCTATGGAAGAGCAAGCTGTAAACGATAAGCCTCCCCAGCAAGAGAATAAAAGTGAACCACCACCGATGCCAGAACTGAAAAAAGGTAGTCAAGGAGAAATGGTAATGAAAGCACAGCGTATCCTCAAATCAACTTCGGATTATATCGGATACGTAGACGGTGATTTCGGTTGGGTTATGGAAGCTGCGGTACAAAGTTTTCAACGCCGCAGTAAAGTACCAGTAACTGGAATCATTAATCACGACACTTGGGAGGCTTTATACAAGATTCGTTAAAATTCTCTAAGTGTCAACCATCAGAACTTGGTAACTTAGCAAAATTGTCTTCGTAAATATCAATTTCCATTACGCTATCTTCACGACTAGAAAGAGATCGCTTAACTTGTCCTAAATAGAGCGGTATGGAAAGTCCCGGTTCCGGATGTAATATGGTACGAGCGCGAATAGTTAATCGATTGTCTTCTCGGGAACCTAACCTACCATAGGAAAATAAATCGCTCGCAGCTTGGTGTAAGGTTGCATCTAATTCTGAAACGGTAACTTTGGGTGGTATCGCAATTACAGCTTGTGATGCTCCATTATCGAAAACTAATGTATAGCGAATAGCACCCGGAATTACAGTACGGGTTATAGGAGCCAGAGAAAGAGGAAATAAACCTCCTGTTACCACCAACATAAATCCCGTGGCACCTGCCAATCGAAATCGGATACCCCACTTAAAGATAAAACCGACAATTGTAATAAAAGCAAATATCAAGGTGGCAATACCTGACCATTGAGTGTACCGCGCAAAATCATCTGTTGAGAACATAATGGTTGACTGCCTAATTGTTTAATTTATGAATAAATTTATAATACCTTGGCAAGTTGCCGGATTATTCAAGCTGTTTTCAATGGCAAACCTAAAAAATTAGCTTAGATGCCTTATATCATGTCGGGTTAAACTAGCATTCTGTGGGGTTTTTGAGTAACAAGTAACGAGTAACG
>DESS01000006.1:9183-13499 GCA_002361335.1 Richelia sp. UBA3308 | reverse complement strand
GTAATAACCGCCATTCTTAAGTCTACTTGATATTACTATTCGATCAATGGTTTCTAAATATACAAATGCTGTAACTAATAGCGCTGACACTGTATAGATAGATTTTTACCATCATTTGAGGTGTCAACGGTCACTCTATAATCTTTTGGACAAGTTCGTACAGAATTGCCTTTCTTCATTTTGATATCTTTAGAAAGTTTACAGCTTTTAAATTGTGACTTTTCTGTAAATACGATTTTATTTTTAGCTTTACAAGGGAAAATCAATCTTCCGATTCCAGAATTTGTCATGGTAATTTTAGTATCACTTGCTAATACACAAGATTTTAAGGAACCATTAGGATAGCGACTAATAGTACCTGGTTCACATGAAACTGCTGAAATCCCAGGCTGAGCAAAAATTAAATTTATGGCAGGAATACTTAATAAACAAGCAATCTTAGCTAACTTATGATTCAAAAAATTCATCCGTTAAACTCCTTGTTTTTATAAATACAGATATTTCAAGTATCGTTAAATACACTTAATATACAGATAAAAAAAACACTCCTTACGGAGTGTTAACATCTTCCCAACAATCAGCAACAGTGACAAATGTGGGACAAACCACATTCACAGTCACAGGCGTATATAGTTATATTATTAACTTTAGAAGCAATCTACATCAGAATATGCACTTAGAAGTAGAAGTTCAAATCAACGAAATGATTTATTGTATAAATACTAAAATTAGGAGTAACTAATCAAATACATATTTTTGAGCAACTTTCCAGTAACGAGAAAACCGTTTGAGATCGATAAAACCTTCGTATTCAAAAAATGGTTCAACTTCAAATATTTCTAATTCTTTAGAAGCTTCTATTTGATCGCAGATAGTATCAAAACGGGGACTCGGACTATCTGTGGTGACAACTTTCTTGGCATTATTTTCTTTTGCAAAAGCTAAAATTTCCTTGGCAACATCACCACGACGAATGACAACAGGTAATTCTAGCAAGCATTCGTAAATAAATGTAATCCGCTTCAAGCTAATTTGCCATTCTTCTAATAATGCATCGTCCCAAACCCAAATAGCGGGAGTATTTGGATATTCATCAAGTGCGGGGTTTTTCGGACTCAGACAGTCACCATGTACCCAAATTATTTGGTTTGTCATAGAATTTAGAGATTTTAGATTTTACATTAGATTTTAGATTTTAGAGGATGTTTGAAAAGTTATACAGCATATTTCATCTTTATTAAGTACATTTGGACGGGCAGGGATGCCGGTACCACAAGAGTTTCAAAATATAGTGCTGTACTTGATTTACTCTAAAACTGCTGTAAATAAAACTCGCAAACTTTCAGATCCCCCTAAATCCCCCTTTAAAAAGGGGGACTTTAACCTTTTCAAGGGTAGGTATTTAGCTTTTGGACAAATAGTTGAAAAAATTCTCAACTATTAAAGGTAATTTCAAGGTTCTAGCTAATGATTTTAGTTCCACAAAAAAATAGGTCTAATTTAAAAAACCTACCCATGAGGGGGAGAAGAGGGGGAATAATCCGATAATTGCCTTAAAAAATTTAGAATGGCCGAATGAAGAATGCCCGAATTATTACCCCATCGATGAATCCAGGGGCCTTAATTTGGGAAAAAATTTTTTTATTCCACGGATTATCGATGGCTTGTATCCGATTTTTTTTGGTCAATATTAAGATAGAAATTAAGTAGACTTTCCACAAAATCTGATTATTGATAATTGATAATTGATTATGACAGTTAAATCCACTACTCTTAACGTACCACCTCTGGAAAATGGCGATCGCCTGACAATATATGAATTTGAACATCGCTACCAAGCCATGATACAGCTTAAGAAAGCTGAATTAATCGAAGGAGTTGTTTACGTGGCTTCACCTGTACGTGCGACACAACATGGTAGACCTCATGGGAAAATTATTACTTGGATGGGAACCTATTATGCAGCGACACCAGGAGTAGATTTACAAGATAATGCTACTGTACGTTTGGATGCTGATAACGAACCCCAACCAGATGCTTTACTAAGAATAGAACCGGAGGTGGGTGGAAATTCTCGCATTAGTGATGATGATTACATTGAAGGTTCGCCAGAATTAATTGCTGAAATTGCCGCTAGCAGTGCTTCTTACGATCTTAATGACAAACTTAATGTTTACCGTCGCAATGGAGTTAAGGAATATATTGTTTGGCAAATGTATGAAAATCGTTTGGATTGGTTTATTTTAAAAGAAGGTCGTTATATTTCCTTAGAAGGGGATGAATCCGGTATCATTCGTAGCGAAGTTTTTCCCGGTTTATGGTTAGCTGTTGATGCTTTGCGAGAGGGTAATATAGCTGAGGTTTTAAAGGTTTTACAGCAAGGTTTACAAACTGATGAGCATCGAAAATTTGTCAACAGTTTGCAGCAGAATTAATTTAAGTTAAACCAATAGAGAATTTTTATTGACCAAAAAAACCTGTAATCAGCAACGGTATTACTATCAAGGCAAACATTATAAATACTACTGTTGCGGGATCTATTTTGATGGTATTTTTATCTTCTTGGCTCATGGGACAGGTTTGGGGGAAAATTAAGTATATAAACTCAGTTTACCTTTATAGTTGTTTTTTTCTCAATCCCCATAAAGTATGATGTCAATCCAAGTTTACGGTATTCCCAATTGCGGTACTTGTAAGAAGGCTTTTACCTGGCTGCAAAATAATAATATTGACTATGAGTTTGTTAATACGAAGGAAAATCCACCTAGTAAAGACGCGATCGCAACTTGGGTAGAAAATTTAGGTTCCAAACCAATGCGGAACACTTCAGGACTATCTTATCGCGCATTGGGTGAGGAAAAGAAAACTTGGACTGATGAACAATGGATAGAGGCTTTCTCTCAAGATGCCATGTTGCTCAAACGTCCCTTGTTTGTTAAAGATGGTAAGGCTGTTTTGGTGGGGTTTCGGCAGAAAGATGAGGTGATACGGGAAAAGTTGGAGTAGGTTATTTATAGCGGTTTTCATTTGGATGGAATATAACATGTAACTACGCCCGCTTTCAGCACCCCTCTCCAAAGCATGGTCGAGGGGAAGGGGTGAGGTTGAGCACATTGTATTATTTATGTATCAGCTAACTGCTTGTTTGAGAATTTCCCGTGTGGTACGAAATTCGGGCATTCGGGCATTCCGATCACTGATTAAATCGATTACACTGATTGCACGGATAGTTGTTGATTAACTCCTAAGCCATTACTCAGGAGACAATTCGTAATTCGGGCATTCGGGCATTCGGGCATTCCGATCACTGATTAAATAGATTACACTGATTGCAGGGATAATTGTTGATTAACTCCTAACCCATTACTCAGGAGACAATTCAAAATTCAAAACTCTAAATTCGGGCATTCGGGCATTCGGGCATTCGGGTATTCTTACCTCCGACTCTTCCTTTTCCCCTTCTGAAAGCTCTGACTATTGGGCTTATTCGTAAACTCTTTTTTAGGAAACAATTTCTCTTCTAACTGTTCGTAACTACCTTCAAAATCGCATTTTCCATAGAAAGGACATTCTTGACAATAAACGCGATCGCTATAACGTTCTAAATTCTCCCGATTGAAAAAATAAGGTTTATGACTAAAGGTACTCGCTACCCATTGCCATGACATATTATTACTTGCTGGGTCACCATCTAACAAATGCTCTAAAAACCATTTTGCCCCAGCTTGCCAGCGAATCCGCCGCCAATGCACCACATAAGCTGCCATCCACATCCGCATATGATTGTGTAAATAACCGGTTTCCCGCAATTCTTGACTAAAGCGATCGATACAAACTAATCCTGTAGTACCTTGTTTGATATCTTCTGGTAATTCCGGTGCGTATTCGGCGACGCTGTAACCTGTTTTGTATTCTTCTCTATCTTCCCAAATACCGTTTCCTAATTTTACATACAATCTTTGCCAATAGTCGCGCCAACCTAGTTCGTTAATTAATTTTGTTGCATCGTCATCATTACTAACTTTATTTAGAGCGTAATCTCGTACTTCTCGCAAACTGAGTACGCCGTAGCGCAAATAAGCGGAAAGTCTGGTGACTCTACCAGTTAAAAAGTTACGTGTTTTTGCGTAACGTTTGGGGTCTACTTTTTGTAATAATTTTTTGGCAGTTTTATATCCACCTAGGGTTTCGCTGATGTTGTCGTCTCGTTTTGTAGCTTGGGGAAATTGTTCTTTGAGATAAGTTATTAATTCTTCGCGGTTGTCAAAATCGCGGCGCATTTCGTTAGTCATAAATAAGAATTTAGAATTTAGAAT
>DESS01000006.1:0-9171 GCA_002361335.1 Richelia sp. UBA3308 | reverse complement strand
GAATTTAGAATTGGGCATGGGGCATGGGGCATTGGGCATTGGGCATTGGGCATTGGGAATAGTAGATATTCTCCAAACTCTTGGGTAATAATACCTGATGTTCAAGGTTAAAGGTTAAACACTTCTGCCCAATGCCTAATATAGCGGTTTTCACGCTTAGTGCAATACAACAGTTAACTACGCCTGCTTCCGGCATCCCTCTCCTTAATAAGGAGAGGGGAAGGGTGAGGTTAATAATTTAATAAGGAGAAGGAAAGGGTGAGGTTAATAATTTGTATTCTATTCAACTTGTATTTTTCTTGACAAAACTACAAACTATTTCAGATAATCAAGTATTTAATATTACTCATGTAATAAAAAATATACAGAATTATGATGTAAGTTATGTTAAATTAGCTTACGTCTATATATTGAGATAGACGTATTATTAATTACTATAAAGTTATCAGTAAATGAAATCTACTTTAATATTGAAACCGTTATTATTCATAACGTTAATCGCTGTAACTGGAATCAGTTTGAAATCATTTTACGATAATCAAACAAAAAAAGCGAACCGTGCTGATTTGTGTCGTAAAGCTAAACCACTGACTCAATCAAGGGTGAAAGATTTCGATAGAAATGGAGTAAAGGAGCGTGGAGGAACATTTTACAGACAAGTTTCTTTTAAAAGTAAACCTATTGTTTCAGTGGTTATATTTCCCCAAGCCCTTGACGCTGAAACTTGGTTTAAAGTACCACCGACAAAAATAAAATATATTGGTAAGAGGGGAGATGGTAAAAGTTTGGGACAATGGTTTAGTCCAGATCACTTTTATTTAGTTGAAGTTCCTGATAACACTACAGCTTTGGCTTTCAGTAGACTTTGTCATCAGAATAGCGATGTAAAGGTTTACTCCATTAGAAAATGGGAACAAACAGGAAACAACAAGATATCTATCAATAATAAAATTTCTTTAGAGCATGCCACTCCTTTACCTAAAATAAATCCTGCTCATATTTTGGTGAATGCCGGAAGTAATAAAGAAGATAGTTTAAAGGATGGGACAGGAGTTTATTTTAGAACTAAAAACTTCAGAATTCCACAAAAATAAATAAGTAAGTAGGTATAAATAAACGATTACTATGTAACAGTATGTAAGCAACTTAAAGCCTTATTCCTACTGACTATTCACTATTCACTACTCACTATTCCTCTGGGTTAAAAATCAAACCAAGCTTATCCCCTGTTCACTCTCCTCTAAAACCTTACCAATAATTCTAGCTTCCTCATAACCCACCTCCCTCAATCTGTTTACACAATTATCAGCTTGCTCGGGAGAAACTGAAGCTAATAAACCTCCCGAAGTTTGAGGATCGTATAGTAATGGATAATTGTGATGAAATTCAAAATCTTTTAAATTCGTAATATAACTGGAAGCTTTTAAATTTTCCGCCATTAAGGAACTGAAAATTCCCTTTGCTGTAGTTTCCCTTGCGCCATCCAAAACGGGAATATCATCAATCCGTAATTCAACTCCAATTAATGAGGCTTTTATCATTTCTAATAAATGCCCCAGTAAACCAAAACCTGTGATATCAGTACAAGCAGTGGCATTGTATTGCAAAAAGATTTCAGTAGCAGCTTGATTGGACAACAACATTGATTGTAGGGCTTTATCAATCCAACTTGCTTTAACTTGACGGCGCATCTCGGCAGCAAATAAGGTTCCGGTACCCAGAGCTTTCGTTAAAATCAACACTTGGTTAGCCCGCATTCCACCTTTACGCAAAAGTTGATTTTCATCAGCTAAACCATTACAAGATAAACCAAACGCCAATTGACTTCCTTGAGTAGTATGCCCGCCGATAAGAGATACTTGTGCTTGATTTAACGCCTTGATGACACCAGATAATAATTGATATAAAGTTTCCTCAACCGTGGAAGATGTACCGTAGGGAATAGTAGCCAAAGCCAAAGCAGTAGTGGGAATGGCACCCATGGCGAAAATATCGCTTAAACAATGATTGACGGCGATTTGTGCAAAAATGTACGGATCGTTAATTAAACTAGTAAAATAATCAATCGTTTGTACCATCACTTTTCCCACAGGTACCTTCACCACAGCAGCATCATCCGGGTACCTTAAACCAATAATGATATCTTCCCTTTCCCCAAAAGATTGTTCCTTTTGAATCCGTTGTAAAACCCTTTTTAAAACATTACCACCAACCTTAGAACCACATCCAGCACAAGGAATTTCTAAATTTTGGATTGTCTCTTTGTCTTTGGATGCTCTATGCCCCATGCCCATTTCCGGAAAATTACGAAAACTTTCCATAAACCGATGGTCAATGTAATCCTTCCAATGCCACAATAATCTGTGGGGTGGTAAAGTCAACCATCCACGAGTCGCGATCGCCATTCTATCTCCGGTACCGATTAAACTCAAATAATCTTTCTGGGGCCTGTAATTTTTGAGATTTTTTCCTAATAAACTGCGGCGTAAATTTTCAAATAACGGTTTTCCTTGACGTACCGCAAATACACCCGCTTTCGCACGGGGATGATTTTTGATTGTAGCAATATCCCCAGCAGCAAACACCTGTGGATGAGATAAAGATTGTAAATTATCCTTGACTAAAATAAATCCTCGTTCATCCGTTGCGATTCCCGTGGCTTTCAACCATTTAGGGGCAGATGCTTGCGTTACCCAAAATATATAATCGCATTTTATCCTCAATCCAGATTCACATATAACATTAAATCTTTCTATATCTGTATCTGGTGCAACTTTACATACTGTCTCACCCAAATGTAAGTTAACACCGCGTTCAATTATAATCCTTCGCAGCAAATTTCCTAAAGAACGATTACGATCGGGTATAAGAAGGCGATCGCGTCCAAATAAATGAATTTTAAAATTATCGTGATATTGCTGTAAATTTCCCTGCATTGACAGCGCCAATTCAACACCTCCAGCACCGCCACCAACAATGCCGATATTTACAGCTTTATGGGGATTTTTTTCCAAATTTTCAACTAATTCATACCAACTTTGGAGCAACTTCCCTACAGGTTTCGCCCCAATTGCATATTTTGTAGCCCCCGGCACAGAAATTGTAGCAGGAGTAGAGCCTATATCAATCGATAATAAATCAAAACCCACCGACGGACGGTTAGCACAAATAACTTGATTATTTTCCAAATCAATCGCGATCGCAGAATCTATATATAATTGTGCTTGGGCAAAATTGGCTAATTTCCGCAAATCAATATGACATTGTTCGCGGGTATAAAATCCGGCTATATGTCCTGGTAGCATTCCGGAGTAAGGAGTGTCGCTATAATCCGTAATTAAAGTTATCTTAACTCCGGTCAAAGGACTCATGCCAAACATCTTTAGCACAATGGCATGAGAGTGTCCGCCACCAACTAACACCAAGTCTTTGACTTTATATTGTATTTTTTGTTGCATATCAACCCAATTAAATTTGGCTCATCCGTACTTAGTATGTTAGAAAAATAAGAAAAAAAGGGAACTCGGGTGGAGAGAGTAAACAATAGGGAATAAAAATAGTATTTACTTAGCAAAAAGACACATTTTTTTGTCAGGTGTGTGACACAATTGTGAGATTATCAAGGCCACAATCAGGCGACGAGGGTAGGAAACCGGCGTATTGTGAGACTTTCGGGCCATCCTATAAATATAAAACTAATTTTTTACATATAATATACTTTGGAAAACATTTGATGTGGGTCAATATTCTTACTAATGTTTTTAATTAGAGATTAAAATGAGACTTAATCATGAGATAGTCAGATCAACATTGACTAATAAAAATTTTAAAATAGCCATAAAAAAACGATATAAACCCCAAATAAAAGATAGATTAATAGCGATTAATAATTTGCACAAAATAGCTGATAAATATTCATATGTATGGGATAGTGTTATTCAAATTATGACTAATTTTATCAAAATAAACAGATATTGAAAAAAATTAAATGATTGCCAAATAAATCCGAACGTTGAAATTAGCGCCGATATTCAAATTGGAATAAAAATTATAACTAATCCGGATATTGATAAATACTTGCGTAGAGATAAGATTGACTTAAATTATGTCGATATTGACTAAGAGCTAATCTTGATGATGCGAATCAGCAAAAAATTAATTTATAACAATCAATCTTAACTCTTCCCAAGCTTAATCGACGCAAACCTTGAACATGCTAATTTAAATCGTGCTGTACTAAGTGCAACAAATTTTTGTGGTGCAAATCTTGGTCGGTCTAACTTATGTAGTGCTATATTAAGTGCAGCAAATATTTGTGGTGCAAATCTTACCTGTGCCGAATTGCGTGGTGCTAACTTGTTTTTAGCTAATTTGCAGGGAGCAAAGCTGAATGGTGCTAACTTTAAATCAACCTTACTAAGAGAAGCTAATTTTTGCGACATCAAAGCTAGTCGTAACGCTTAAAACTAAAAAAATAATATTCATCAGGTTATCAAAAGGCGATGTTTCTGCACCAATCGCCCGTTGTCTATCTACGTAATTTTACCGCCCCGGAGAATATCACTTGGGCATTATATTAGAGACAATCTACCAGCTGTCTACCAGCGGCACAGATTGCAACTGCAACTTTAGACAGATATTGCATTTTTAAAGCAAATGGTATACTCTTTAATCCCAATCATTTCGGTAAGAATTCTGTGTTGTGAGGAATACTGATCCTATGTCTGCTAAAAAGACAGACGCCCTAATGAATTGGTTAATAGGAATAACAATATTTTTTTCTGTTTCACCAATTCTAATTTACACAGCGATTTCAAAAATAGAAGGATTGTCAAATGAAGAAAGAATTGAATACAAAAGTCAAGGATTAATGACTTCTGCCGGATTATTTCTTGGATTGGCAATAATTATCAATGCTTATTATGGAGCAAAGCGTGCCGCCATATTAGAAAAAACCTTGTTAGCAGCTCAAAAAGATAACCAAATAAATCAAAAAAATATAGAAATCAATGAACAAAAGCTGCTATCTGAGCGTTTTATGGGCGCAATTAGTCAACTAGGGCACGATAACGTTGCTACTCGCACTGCGGCAATTTATGCCTTAGAAAGGGTTGCCCAAGACTCTCCCGAAGAGTATTGGACAATAATGGAAATTCTTACAGCTTTTGTAAGAGAAAATGGCATTACTCGGCAATATAAGGCAAGCACCGATAAAATAGATAAAATTCCCACAGATATTCAAGCAGCACTTACTGTTATTGGTAGACGAAATGCAAGTCAAGATCCCGAAAACCAAAAACTTGATTTAAGGAATGCCCAAATCCGGGGAGTAGACTTGAGTAATGCCAACCTGCAAAGAGCTGATTTACGCAACTCCGATTTATGTGGAGCTTGTTTACAAGGTAGCGATTTTTATCGTGCAAATCTTGATGGTGCAAAACTATCCCAATCCAATCTTTATGAAGTTAACTTACAAGAAGCAAGCTTAAAGGGTGCTAATTTAGCAGGTTCAATTTTAAATAAAGGTTTGCTGTATGGTGCCAATCTCCGAGATGCTAACCTTTGTGGAGCTTCTTTACGTGCAGCTAATTTAATGGGGGCTAACCTTTACAAAGCTAATTTGATGGGGGCTAACTTGAAAGCTGCTAACTTAGCGGGAGCAAAACTATTTCTTGCTAACCTACAAAATTCTAAGCTTGATAAAGCCAAAATGTACGAAACTGGTTTAATTGGAGCCAACTTGCAGCAAGCTAACCTGAATGGAGCCGACTTGCGACAAGCAAACCTCAATGCAGCCAAACTTCAACATGCAGAAGTATTCTTTGCTAACTTTTCTAAGGCTTCCTTAAGAGAAACGGATCTTTCTGGAGCAAACCTGATGGGAACAGATTTGCAAAAGGCTATTCTCCATGAAACAAATCTTAGTGGTGCTAACTTAACGGCTGCAAACCTTTCTTGTACTGACTGTTACGATGTAAATTTTCAAGGAACAATCCTTAAAGGAGCTAAAAATTTGCAACCGCAGTTACAAAAAATGGCTATGGGCGAATATTAAACCGTCTTCTTCTAAACCAAAACCATTCATCTACCACTTTCTCTAAGAGAATTAAATTTTTAATTGATTTTTCATTACCAGGGTGCTTGCCACCATTTATATTTACCATTTGATATTCGTTCATTACTTCAAGTTTTAGCTTTCCCTTCATAAAAGCTGTGATAAATATTCCAACTCAACCATTACATAAAAACTTTAAGAAAAACCTCTTTGTAGATAGCAAAGGAGGAAACTGGTAATCTAAAAAATTCGCCATTATTAATAATATTTTTCTCAAAACGTGATACCGTGTTCATAATCCCAGCATTTATCATCTTGCCAAGTTCTATTACTATGCTTGCATTCAGATTCGCTCTTAATCCAAGGGATTGATGTTGGAAATACTGAAACAGGTTTTAAAAATAAAGATGCTGCAAAGTGTATTGTGCAAGAGCCACACACTATTAATAAAGTCAAGATTACAGTACTGAATATAACTCTACAAGGAGTCCAAAAAGAAATATTTCCTTTATATTGAAATTTAGAGCGCATAGTCATTCCTAATTTTGATATTTATTGTTTGGTAAATTGCCTGGCAAAAACCCCTGAAAGGTAATTATTTTGCGCCACAATGTTTTATATGTATAAAGTCTTTTTTTTCAAATTATTGTAAATACAGTCCTGAAACAGGTTGGCTCATTACGTGCCAATCCTGGCATAACTTTTCCCAAAATAAAAAGGTCTTATCCGTAGTTTTAACTAAACAAAAACACTTATGATTGTTTTTTAAAGATTTATCGTGGCGCTCTCTACGGTTAAGTGATAAATATGCTATATAAGAATTTTTATATATTGACAGTCGCGTAAATACCACTTTTAAGGTAAACTTATTTTTACAAAACAAGAGAAATCAGCATATATCTGCATGATTGACCTTTATACCTTTACTACACCCAATGGACGCAAAGCTTCCATAATGTTGGAAGAAGTGGAACTTCCTTATAACGTCCATAAAATTGACATTAGTAAAAATGACCAATTATCACCAGAATACGTAGCTATTAATCCCAACAGCAAAATTCCCGCCATTATAGATCGAGATACAGATACTACCGTTTTTGAATCAGGTGCAATACTGATGTACCTAGCCGATAAAATTGGTAAACTCCTACCCAAAGAACAAAAACCTCGCTATCAAGTAATAGAATGGTTAATGTTCCAAATGGCTAGCATTGGCCCTATGTTTGGACAACTCAACCACTTTAGAAAATTTGCTCCAGAAAAGATTCCTTACGCCATTCAACGTTACGAAAAAGAAGCCCTCCGACTTTATGGAGTATTAGATAAACAACTTACAAACAAAGAATACATTTGTGACGATTACTCCATAGCCGATATCGCCACCTATCCTTGGGTAACAATTTATGAATTCCAAGGAATGACACTTGATAACCATCCCAATTTAAAACGATGGCACGACACCATGTTAAATCGCCCAGCAGTGCAGCGGGGCATGAAAGTTCCCGATTAGGAAGCAGGGGGAGCAAGGGAAGCAGGGGGAGAAATTTTTATCAGTAATCTGATAAGCGGCATAGGAGTAAGAAAAATATTCATAACTCCTCACCACTCACCATTCACCACTCACCATTCACCACTCACTATTCACCACTCACTCCTAACTATTTAAGAATTTTTCCACACAACGCACAAAAATTTCCACTCCCATTGCTAATGCTGTTTCATCAAAGTTAAAACGGGGATGATGATGAGGATAGGCTAAGTCTTTTTGGGGATTTGCTGAACCCAAGAAGAAGTAACAACCGGGAACTTCTTGTAAAAAGTAGGACATATCTTCACCGCCCATTGTTTGACATTCTGGTACTATACCCAAGGGTGTTTCCACTACTTCTTCTGCTACACTTCGCACTAATTCCGCCATATGGACATCATTTATTGTTGCTGGGTAAAGTGACCAATAATCTAGGTCATAATTAGCACCATGACTTTCACATATACCCGCAATTATTTTTTCCACTCTTTGCTGAATAAAGCCTTTAAAATTAGGGTTAAAGTACCTGACAGTTCCACTCATTCTAGCAGTATCAGCAATTACATTACCCTTTGTCCCGGCGTGAAGTTCTCCTACAGTTACCACAGCCGAATCAATTGGATTAACGTTACGAGAAACAATAGTTTGTAAAGCGTTGACAACTTGAGCCGCAACTACAACTGAATCAACAGTTTGATGAGGCATGGCACCATGTCCGCCTTTACCCAAAATTGTACAACGAAACGATTCTACCGCCGCCATCAAGGCACCACCACGAACACCTACCGTTCCTAAAGGCAAATTATTCCACAGGTGTAGACCAATAATTGCATCTACATTAGGGTTTTTTAATACCCCAGCTTCAATCATTGGTTTAGCACCCCCAGGTCCTTCTTCCGCTGGTTGAAAGATAATTTTAACAGTACCAGAGAAAATATCTCGATGCTGTTGCAAATATTTTGCAGTACCAAGGGCGATCGCTGTATGTCCATCATGTCCACAAGCGTGCATTATTCCCTCATGTTGAGAACAATAAGATACTTCGTTGAGTTCCTGGATTGGTAAAGCATCTATATCGGCACGAATTGCCAATACCCGATTATTTTGATTGGATTGGGGTTGTTTACTACCTTTAATAGATGCGACAATTCCCGTTTTCGCTATTCCAGTTTGATGTTCAATTCCCCATTTTTCTAACTTTTGGGAAATAAATTTGCTAGTGAGTTCTTCTTTAAACCCTAACTCAGGTTTTTGATGAATCAGCCTCCGCCATTCAATAATTTGTGGATGTAAGGAACGAATATCAAGTCTAACACCTGATAAATCAGTAGATATATTATTTGGAAATGTAGAAACCATGATTATAAATTTTCGATTTTACCTAACAGGATTTTAAATTTTAACAACGGATGCGTTTATTTTGGATTTTGGATTGAAACTTAGGAGTTATAAGGAAGGGAATAATAACAATTATCAATGCCCCATGCCCAATGCCCAATGCCCAATTCTTAATTCTTAATTCTTAATTCTTAATTCTTAATTCTTAATTCCCAACGCCCATCATCGATAAACACGGCGAAATTCAGAG
>DESS01000241.1:959-11230 GCA_002361335.1 Richelia sp. UBA3308 | reverse complement strand
GCCCAATGCCCAATGCCCAATACAAAAAATAGGAGCTAGAAACTAACTCCTAATAAATATTAATAAATTTTAACTAAACTTAATATCCACCTTCTTCTTCATATTCTGGCTGCTTTTCTTTAACTTTCTTAGGAATATTAATTGGTTTTGGGGCCTCATCGTCTTCCCAAGCGTCTTTTTCTAAATCGTCATCATAGGTTTCGTATTTAGCGGTATAAGGCTCGGGTTCGTATTTTGGTGGTGTTTGATATTGATCTTTACCAGTAGCTTCGCTCCAGTTGTCGGCTTCCTCTTCATAGCGGATAGATTCTTCGTAGGGACGTGCTTCCATAGCGCGACGACGTGGGGGTTCTTCATAAGCGTCATCTTCAGTCCAAACTTCTTCTGCCACAGGCTCTGGGCGGCGTACTCTAGGCTGTGGTGGTTCTAAAGGAACTCCCGATGGTAGTTGATTAGATGGTGCTACAGTACGGGGAGTAACATTGTAACCATCTTCTTCGCTTTCCCAAGGCGCTCTGCCGATACCCAAACGTTCCAGTACACCAACGCTTAATTGAGTGACTCGTTCTTCTGCACCTTCAAATACTATCAGTCGATTGGGGCCGACGCTGACTACTTCGTCCATTGATATTTCGTAGGTGCTGAGAACTTGGTCGGGTATTTGAGGTAACCCTACAGAAGCAATAACTATGGATTTAATGCTACCACCGATAGCGTCGAATTTGAAACCGCGTACTCTACCTAATACTTCTCCAGCTTCTGTAATAACTTCCCAGTTGATTAGGTTGCTGTAGATTTGGGTATCTACATCTTCGATTACATCTTCGTTTTCAACCAAAATCACGTCGCCAATTTGGTTAATGCTGCTTAAATACATATAGCGTGGTATGCCAGAAACGGAGATCAGGCTATCTCGTAAGCCAAGTGCCACAACCTCTCGTCTATCAACATCAACCCACAATTGATTAACAATGCCGAGCCTTCTCCCGTTGTCGCGGGTGATGACTTGGGTGTTTAGAATGTCCGAGCGCCTAATATTTTGTTCAGAGGTCATTTTATACCGAGTCCCGATCTCGAATCCGGTTTATCTACACAATATTTTTAACAGATGTTCAAGCAAAAGTATTGTCGGTTTTTAACTTAATCCCTAAAACTTGTGTATAAGCTCCACGGGCTTGAGTTACTCCGATTGTACGTTCGGCTGATTCTATCATTGGACGACGCAAGCTTACAACTATAAATTGTGCTTGTTGTGCCTGTTGCTTAATCATTTTAGCTAATCGTTCTACGTTTGCCCCATCTAAAAACATATCTACTTCATCAAATGCATAAAATGGCGATGGGCGATATCTTTGTAGGGCAAAAATAAAGCTTAATGCGGTTAATGATTTTTCTCCTCCTGACATGGATGCTAAACGCTGTACTGGTTTCCCTTTGGGGTGTGCGACTAAGTTTAAACCGCTGTTGAATGGATCTTCGGGATTATCTAATTGTAAATAACCATCACCATCGGAAAGGGTGGCGAAAATTGATTGAAAGTTTTCATTTACTGCGTCGAAGGCTTCTTTAAAAGCTCTTTGTCGTAAGGTGGTAAAATTTTCAATTCTTAACAATAATTCGGTTCGTTCTGCTTCTAATGTTTCGAGTTTTTCACTAAGTTCTTGTAAACGCTGTTGGGTACGTTCGTATTGTTCTAGAGCCAACATATTTACTGGTTCCATGCCTTGTAGGCGTTTAGAAAGGGATTTTAATTCTTTTTGTAGTTCTTCTAAGTTGACTTTTTCGGGTACTTCTGGGATGGGGTTGGGTAATTCTGAGGATATTGTTTGTAGTTCTACTAACACGCGATCTAATTCTTCGCGGTGGTTTTTTTGGCTTTGTTGTAGCTTTTCTATTTCCCACTCTAATTGTTGTTGACGTAACAATTGTTGACGTAGTTGTACTTCTAAGGCATCGCGTTGTTGTTTTTCTTCCCCTAATTTGGCTTCCATTGTCTGGATTTGTTGACGAGTTTCGGCGATCGCAATTTTTAATGTGGTTTCTTGTTGATTGAGGTTATTGATTTGATTTTGTTGGTTTACCAGTTGAAGTTGATATTCTTCTACTCTTCGTGCTGCTTCGGTAATTTTTTCTTGCAATACTTGTTGTTGAACTTCCAGATTTTTGAGTTTTTCCTGGGATTCTCTTAAGGCTGTGTCTTGTTGCTGTAGTTGTTGCTCTTGACTTTTAATTGTGGCTTGAATTTGTTGCCATTCACTTGGGGTTTGGGATGCTTCTAATTCTGCTAATTCATGGCGCAATTGTTGTAATTGTTGCTCTTGGGTGGGTAATTCGGCTTCTAAGTGTTGTAAACGAGATTGAGCGGTATCTAAACGTTGTGTATTTTGTGTAAGTTGATTTTTTGCATCTTCTACTCGCTTAGTTAAACTTTGGACTTCTTTTTGTAATTGTTCTAATCGTAATTGTTGTTCTCTTCTGACTTGACGAGTTTCGGTAAGTTGAGTCGATAATTCTTTTGTTGTTTCTCCCAGGTTATTTACTGCTTGGTTACAGCGTTGTAAAACTTGTTCGATTTCTTGCAAACGGTTTCTTAAGGCTTTGACTTCCTCGGATTCGGTTGTTTCCACGGTACCAAAGCGTAATGTCGATCGCTGGGTAACGCTACCACCAGTCATGGCACCGCTAGTTTCTAACAATTCCCCTTCTAAAGTCACAATACGGACTTTTCCTAAATGATTTCTGGCTCGATCGATATTTTCAAAAACAACTGTATTGCCAAAAACATAAGCAAATACATCATCATAACGGGATTCGCAATCAATTAAATTTACGGCATAATCAATAAAACCATTGGCATAACGTAGGTTATTGACTTCTGTAAAGCGCGGCGCTCGAATTTTATTTAAAGGAAGAAAGGTTGCTCTGCCGGCACGTTTTTGTTTAAGTAATTGAATGCCAGCGGCACCAACGCTGTCATCTTCTACCACAATATGTCCCAAACGTCCACCAGCGGCAATTTCCAAAGCTAATTGAAAATTGGGTTCGACTCTTCCCAGTTGTGCGACTAAACCACAAACACCACTTAATCCCGATTGCAAAATAATTTTACTCGCATGAGTTCCTTGGGCTTCCTGTTGTGCTTGGGCTTGGGCTTCCAATTTATCTAATTGACGTTGTTTATCCCTTTGTTCCTGTAATAAGCGTTTTTGAGTTTGTTGTTGAATTTGTAATTCTTCTTCGGTGGCGGCTAAATTATCGGCTAATTCTTGAATTGGTTGTTTAGTAGAGTTAAATTCGGTTTGGAGTTGATTTAACTGAGTTTGTTTTTCGGCTAATTGGGGTTCTAAAGTTTGAACTAATTCAGTTTGTTCTTGAATTTGTTGTTGTAATTGGCTATTTCTTTCCAGCAACTGTGCTCTTTCGCTGCGTTGTGGTTCCAAACTTTGTAATAAAATTTCAATTTGGCGGTTTAGATTAGTTTGCTGTAATACCCAAGCTTCCGATGCAGAAGCAATTTCTGCCGCAGTTTGGCGAGATTTTTCTAAATTTTCCACCATTGACTGCCGTTGAGTTTGTAAACAGGTGGAATTTTCAGTTTCTGTATGTTTTTGGTTTGCTAACTCTGTCAAAGAATTTTGATTTTGTTGAATTTCCTGTTGGGTTTGGGTGATTTTAGCTCCAGCTTCGGTAATTGCCCTTTGTAATTCATTTTGACGGCGTTGTACTTGTTTGGATTCAGCATCTTGAGTTGCGAGAGTTGATTGAACCTTTAAAAGTTCATCTTCACCCAAAGCCTTAACACGAGCATTTAACTCCTCAAGTTGTTTATTCTTGGTTTCAATATCGGAATTTACCGTACTCAACTGTTGAGTATTTTCCGATAATTGGCGATCGCTATCTTGAATTTGTTTAGATAATCTTTCCTGATGTCGTTGTAAAGTGCGCCATGAAAGCACAACTTCCCACTTCTGTTTTTCTAAAAACTCAGTTCGCAATCGTTGATATTTTTCCGCCTTCGCCTTATCTTGAGAAAGCCTTTCACACTGGGTAGTTAATTCCGTCTCAATAATCCGACAACTATCTTCCTTTTCCTTAACTTCCTCTAAAGTCTTCTTAGCTTGATTAATTTTCCTGTCAAACGCCGCCACCCCAGCCAACTCATCAATAATTTCTCGTCTTTCCCGAGACTTCATCGAAATAATGCTAGTTACATCACCTTGAAGAACAACATTATATCCTTCCGGATAAATTCGGATCGTACTTAACTCTTCATGAAGCTCAGTTAAATTAGAAGAAACACCATTAATGTAATAACTTGATGAATAAGTTCCTTGCTTAGTCACCCTTAACCTACGGGTAACACTCCAATCTGTACCAGGTTTAGCACGGATTAGTTGGCGACGATTTTTTACTTCCTCATCTTCGTCTTCTTTTTCTTTACTTTTTTCTTGAGTTGATTCTTCTGTGGAATCTTCCTCAGTTGTGGAACATTCTTCTTCCTCTACTACAACAGTAGAAACAATCGGCTCCTCAATCAACTCATCAGAATCATAATCCGACAAATCAAAAGTCACCGTCACACTAGCTTCCACAGTCGATCGCGACTTTGAGACTTGATTGGTATTTACTAAATCCGGGAGCCTATCAGCACGCATACCCTTAGAGCTAGCAAGCCCCAAACAAAATAGTAGCGCATCAAGAATATTAGACTTTCCCGAACCATTGGGACCAGAAATCACCGTAAACTCAGGTAATAATGGTACAGCTGTAGTACCACCGAAAGACTTAAAATTGGTGAGTTCCACGCGCTTTATATGAACCATAGGCGCTGGTTTATCCAGAGGGTTGAATTCAAGTTTATCAGTAAAGAACTCTTTGGGAGTTAGGGAACTTGCAATTATTGAAATACACAATATATCAGAGATAGATGCTTATTTAATACAAGATATAGGAATCGAGCTGCCGCCTTTTCTTTAGTGGTGCTGTACTCTTGAAAGAATTTGAAGGAAGTAATAAAGCTTGTAGCCTCATGCAGCAACGGAATATTGTGACGATCGCGAATTCCTGAGATATTTTAGCTACACCAATAAAATACGCAATTATTTATGTATTGTGATTCCATCACTCAGTATTAAGCATAAAAGCCTAATTTAGCGATTAAAAATCAAGTAAACAATGTAGCTTTATTGCCTCGCTTTTAATATTTTCATGGTTTATACGTATAAATACAAGATATAAGTTTATTAAAGCTACCTTTATCAAAATTTTTTGTAAATTTTCTACCAAGCTACCGCTCATATGCTTAATCATCCCCTTCTAATAGCTTTGTGCGGTATTTTATTAAGTTGTGTTGTTGGCTATTTAATTAATCAGCTACCTGCCATTCAAGAATTTCCCGGTAGAAACGCCTTAGTTGTGAAATTGACGATTGAAGCGATTATTTTACAAGGAATTCACAGTTTCTGGAATACCACAGAGGATAAAAGTTATCAGTTAAAGGTTTTGCTCGCGATCGCTGGTGTTGTAACTCTGGTGTTTTTGGTTTGGCATACATTTAAACTAATTTGGATGCTTAAAAGAACAACAACAGGCAATAGTAGTTCTGATAATACTACAACAAAATTAAAATCCCCAGAGGATTGGCGGCGAGAATTATTGAAGGTGATGAAGAATGATGTCGAAATTCGTTTAAATGACTCACTATATGATAATAGAATAATTCGTATCGCTACAGAAGATAGAAATCTTGAGGTTGGAAGAAATCCTTTAAATGCTTCCCCAATTTATAATCAACCGTCTTTTATAGATACAATTTTTCAACCATTGCGGAGTTTGGAAGTATTTGGCGGTGGAAAGACGGAATTAGAAGCAGGGAAACCGATAATTGAAGTTTTTGAGCAATTGGATATTGCTGGAAGATTATTGATTTTGGGTAATCCCGGTGCTGGGAAAACAACTCTAGCGCTAGAGTTAGCCAGAGATTTAATTACAAAAGCTCAAGAAAATTCTTCTGCTCCGATTCCAGTATTGTTTGAATTAACAAACTGGCGCGATGACAAACAAAGTATCGATAAATGGTTAGAAGCTGACTTAAAGTTTCGTTACAACATTCCCGAAAAAATTACCCGTGAGTGGTTGAGTACCGAGAAAATCATACCTTTGTTAGATGGTTTGGATGAATTGGGGTTGATTCGACAAAGGAAATGTATCGATCAAATTAATCTATTTCTGCAGCGCAACAGTTTTTTATCCTTAGTAGTTTGCTGTCGCGAGGAAGAATATCAACAAGGTGAAGTGATATTAGATAATTTGCGTGGTGCTGTTTGCTTACAACCGTTGAGTGAGAAACAGATTCACAGTTATTTACGGGAATTGGGTTGTCAGCATTTGTGGGAAGGGATAAAAATTGATGCTGATGGTTTAGGAGAGTTAGCGAAAACGCCTTTATTTTTGAATTTGATTCCTATTGCTTATCCAGATGGCTTAGTTAAAAAAGGTAAGCGGTTTAATTCTGAAGATGAGAGGAAGGAATATCAAGAGAAATGTCGGAAGGAATTGTTTGATAAATATATTGAAAGACGTTTGGGAGAACATCACGATAGGAAGGGATATAAAGTTGAGCATGTGAAGCGGTGGTTGGTGTGGTTAGCGAAGAAAATGAAGCAGCATAAATTAAAGGAGTTTTATATTGAAGGTATGCAGCCGAGTTATTTGGAGAATCGGATGCAAAGAATATTGTATTCATTAATTAATGGGCTAATTTATGGGCTAATTTATCAGCTAATTATTGGACTAATTATTGGACTAGTTATTGGGCTATTTATTGGGCTATTTATTGGGCTATTTTCTAAAATATCACCTGTAGTAACTATTAATTTAAAATCGGATAGATTAATATATGGGCTAACTTATGGGCTATTTTTTGGGCTAATTTATGGGCTGTTTTATCAGCTTTATGGGCTAATTTATGGGCTAATTTATGGGCTAATTTATGGGCTAAAAGGAAATGAATTAATTAATAAAAATCATGCTAATAAAGGTATGAAAAAATCTACAATATATACTGCTATTTTTACTTTGATTTCCTTGTCACTATTGATATTAGTTCTTTTCTCTATAAGAGTTGTAGAAGCAAGACTAAATATATTTCATTTTACACTAATTAGTATTGGAATATCACTAAAGATTGGCATTATTATCGCCGGAATTCCCGTAATTCAACACATCTCTCTTCGCCTCATCCTCTGGAAAAACGGTTCAATTCCCTGGAATTACGCTGACTTTTTAAAATACGCACACGATCGCAAATTAATTAACCAAGTTGGCGGACGTTTTACATTTATTCACGATAAATTACAAGAACATTTTACGAAAATGTGAAAAACGGTTAAAAATACTAAATTAATATACAATTATGCCAGCAAAAGATAAATATCACGAAACCGTTAAAAAATCTTTAATTAAAGATGGTTGGACAATTACTCACGATCCATTACGGATTCGTTTAGCTCGTGGAAAAAACCTTTTTGTGGATTTAGGTGCAAAACGTTTTTTAGCAGCAGAAAAGGGAATTGAAAGGATAGCGGTTGAGGTAAAAAGTTTTATTGGTGCTTCCGATATGAAAGATTTAGAAGAAGCAGTTGGTCAGTTTATTTTATACGCTTCTTTATTAAAACGCTATTATCCCGAATATATCCTTTATCTAGCAGTCAGTGAAGAGACTCGTAAAAGAGTTTTTGAAGAAGAAGCAGGTCAAATTTTACTTGAAAATGGCATAATTCGTTTATTTACCTTCGATATTATTAAGGAGAAAATTGTCCGATGGATTCGCTGAATTCTAATTACCCCGACATTATCGAAAAAGTACTGCAAGATTACGCAGAATTTTTAGGTAATGATGAGAACGTACAAGTAGAATTGGTGTTTGATAGGCAACGAGATAGATATCTTTTGGTGGAAGCTGGATGGCAAGATGGTTATCGTATTTATGGTACCTTATTACATATAGATATTATTGATAATAAAATTTGGATTCAGCACGATGGAACCGAAGAAGGTGTTGCCCTAGATTTGCTTGCTGAGGGAATTTCTAAAGAGAAAGTGGTTTTGGGGTTTAGAAATTTTGAGGAAAGAAAGATTTCGGAATTTGCAGCTTCATAACTATTCTTATTCTATTCTCGTCTTCACCCACCTATAGGAAATCTTAGAGCGGAACGGGAATAGTAAGAAAACAAGATAATCTACATATCATAATTAATCTAAAAAAATCAGATAAAAACAAACTCCCTCCTCCTCTTCCTCCGCGTTTACCTCCGCGCCCCTCTGCGTTGAAAAAACATAAAAAAACAATTCAAAACGGCACCTCTACCTCCAAAAACACTCTCTCCTCCAAAAAAGGATGCTCAAACGAAAGCTCTTTTGCATGTAAATGCAACCGCTTCCCTTCCACCCCACATCCATACAACTTATCCCCCAAAATCGGCACACCCAAACCTTGCTTATCAGCAGCATGAACCCTTAATTGATGAGTTCTTCCCGTCACAGGAATAAATTCAACCCTCTGGTAATTTCCTTCCTTACCTAAAACTCGAAATTTAGTACAACAAACTTTTCCATATTGATAATTAACCTCTTGATAAGGACGATTTTCTGGATTTCCCCAAAGTGGTAAATCAATCACACCACTTTCAAAATATAAATCACCACAAACTACTGCTTCATAAACCTTACTCACCAATCTTTCTTCAAACTGCTTACTTAATAAACTATAAATTTCCTTATCCTTAGCTAACAATAAAACACCAGAAGTATCCATATCCAACCGATGCACCGCCACAATATTTTCCCCATTTGGCAATAAATTACTTAAACGACTTAAAACGCTATCTTGATTGTGATGATATCTTCCCGGCACAGATAATAAACCCGCCGGTTTATTTACAGCAATCAACCAGTCATCTTCATAAATAACCGCAACTTCTGAAACATCCTTCTTAATTCTTAATTCTTCCTTCTTCCTTCTTCCTTCTTCCTTCTTGCTTCGAGATAACCCCGACAACAAAAACCCCATCAACGGCTGACAACGTTCGACACAAGCACCGTAAAACTCCCCCTGAATTTTATCTTGATTAGATTCCCCCCACCAAAATTCTGCGATCGCCAAAGGTTTTAATTTATTAATTGCCGCAAAATGAAGTAACTTCGGCGCACAACAATCACCCGTACCAGATTTGTAACCTTGCGGCATTAATTCCACTAAACTCGACGAATTCCCCAAAAAATTCATTACCGAATAAGCAGCATGGATTTGGGCTTGTAATTTCCGAGATATTTGCTTACGCTGTTGCTTTAATTCCCGAATCCGTCTATCTGCATTGTTTACAACATCCTCCAGCGGTAGTAAAACTCTATCGCGCTCACCTTTAAGTAACTTTCGCTCAATTCCATCCTGACGACTTTCTTCATTGAGTTTCTCTAGCGCTATAGTTAATTCTTCAGCCGTCAGAGTTTTATAAATTAACTGACGTTTTTCCCCACGTAGTTGTTTGCCAACTTGATGACGTTTACCCATTTGTTGTAAACGGTGTTGAAACTGTAGCGCTATAGTTTTATATTCTTCTCTTTGAGGAAGTTGTTCAAGTTGAATAATTTCTTGTTTAATAGCTGACAATTGTGCTAGAGCAAAAGTTTCTTCTAAAATTATTTGTTCTCTACCGGGAATTGGGGGTACCCAACCCTCAACCATGCTACAACCATTTAGCAATCCTGAAAAAGCTTTGAGTATTCTTTTTTCGCCGCTTGGTAATTGTACTAATAATATTCCGTACATTTTCCCTTCAAGAGAAAATACTTCATCAGTAGCGAATTGTCGCATTAAACCACGGGCTATTTCTTCTACTTCCCCAGTGCGGGGGAGTTGTAATAATTCACCATCAGTAGAATATCCTTGATAATAATAACTAGGAGATGAATTAGCGATTGTAGAATTGCTGTCGATAAAATCTGAAATTGGGTGGAGAGGTAGCATATTTCGGAAGTCTGGCATTCAAAAATCAAAAATCAAAAATCAAAAGTATTATAGTTAATGGTTTTCAATATTTTGAAACGGGTGCTTTATTTCCAACCTGTTGTACTAGTGTTTCGCCAAGGGAACGAAAGCTGGATAATTTGCCTAACTATTCACCATTCACTATTCACCATTCACCATTTACTATTCACTAACCTAACCAGCAATATTGATTTGGTGAAGTACTAGTACCGCTTCGCGGAAG
>DESS01000241.1:391-858 GCA_002361335.1 Richelia sp. UBA3308 | reverse complement strand
ATTTACGCCGTGTTGTACTAGGTAAATTTCTGGGAAAACTAAATAATGTAGTACCGTTTTATCATATAAACTCTATGAATTTTCATGAATCCCTCAAACTTGCACGTAAAAATTTGGAAGAAACCTTGTCTGTTGAAACTTTAAATGTGATAGATAGAGTAACACAAGAAGTGATTGATTCGGGAATCGCTCATCAAAGTTTGAACCTTGGAGATATTATTCCTGATTTTGCACTACTAAATCATAATGGAGAATTAATTGAAATAGAAAAATTATTAAAACAAGGTGCTGTTGTAATTTCCTTCTATCGCGGTACTTGGTGTCCTTTTTGTAGTTTAGAATTAAAAGCACTTGAAGAAGCTTTACCAGCGGTTAAAATACTTGGGGGAACTGTAGTGACTATTTCACCACAAACATTTATAGAATTTCCTCAAACTGCATATCAACAAGAATTAAATCTTGAAATG
>DESS01000241.1:0-293 GCA_002361335.1 Richelia sp. UBA3308 | reverse complement strand
AAAATGCACGTTCCTACTATAGAAATATCGGAATTTACCTACCTCGATACAATGGAGATGAATCCTTTGAATTACCAATACCAGGAACTTTTATAGTTGATCGAGATCGTAAGATACATTATGCTTTTGTTGAACCAGACTTTAATCAAAGATTAGATCCAGTGGAAATTATTACAATTCTAAGACAAATGGCCGTATAATTTTTCCATTACAAGATTTATACAAATCCCATCTATATATTTATCTATGAACATAAGAAAAAATCAAAAACTTTCTAAATTCTAAATTCTAAA
>DESS01000094.1 GCA_002361335.1 Richelia sp. UBA3308 | reverse complement strand
TGATAGTTGTTAGTTGATAGTTATTAGTTGTTAGTTGATAGTTGTTGGTTGTTACTTTTTACTCGTTACTCGTTACTCGTTACTCGTTACTCGATAATTCTTGGTTGTTAGTTCTTAGCCATCATTAGATAGTTTTGTCGCTTTCGGATTTATCCGTGGAAATGGCTCTGTCGAAGCCCCTAAATTCAATTTATGGGGCATTCATTACCTAGCTTGCGTCATTGGGAGGGTGATATTAGGAATTACAAATGATATTGACTATTCACTATTCCCTACTCTTTTATTGTAATTAATATTTTCAAGCCTGACCAACTTAATTATTAAATTTTTTACTGCCAAATGTAGAGAAGTACAAATAAAATAATCCAAATGACATCAACAAAATGCCAAAATAAAGAAGTTGCATCTACACCAAAATGACCCTTTTCATAATTACCAGGAATAAAAGAACGAATCAACATAGTCAACTGCAACAACACACCACTAAAAACATGCAAACCGTGGAAACCAGTTAATAAATAAAACATTCCACCGAATGTACCCGATGTAAAACCAAATTCCAGACTATTCCATTCAACAGCTTGTCCATAGAGGAAATAACTTCCCATGGCCATTGTTAACAACCAAAAAATCCGAAAAACCCAAATATTATCCTTTTTTAATCCCCTTTCTGCAAAATAAATCACAAAACTACTAGAAACCAAAATTACTGTATTAATTGCAGGCTCTCTAACTTCTAATCCTTCAACTCCTGGTGGTAGCCAATCAACCGCTGTTGTTTTATAAACTATATATCCCGCAAAAAAACTTAAGAAAATTACACTTTCCGACAACAGAAAGACGATAAACCCAAACATGCTGTTGCCTTCTTCATCATGCTCGTGTTCCGCTACATTTGCATGATTCAACAACTCTAATTCCTTTAATGTATTCTCCGATTGTGCTTGTGCCATAGTACCATTTGTAATACTCATAATAGATAATGCTTGAGTTTAATTCTTTCTTCTAATTAAGCTCATAAATCATTGCCAAAACTTGAAAAACCGGGTTTATAACCCATAAATAGAAACATCCCAAAATCAATCAAAACAGCAAACAAATAACATTCATTAAACCTCCGCGAACCTTTGCGCGAACCTCCGCGTTCCTTTGCGTTTCAAAATCAAACAATTGAGATACTTCCCAAGGAGTTTTTTTACAAACCCGGCTTCTCGATCAAAACACTAAATGATTAATTAAGTTCCGAAACATTCGCAACTAACTTTTCTGGTTTTGATTTCCCATAACCATAAGGTTCTTCTACTACAATTGGTAACTGTTTTTCAAAATTTTCTACAGGTGGTGGTGAAGAAACCAACCATTCTAAACCAATTGCACGCCAAGGATTATCCGGTGCTTTTTTACCATCAATCCAAGAACTAATTACATTAAGTAAAAACGGTATCGTAGACATTCCCAATAAAAATCCACCAATACTAGCAATCACATTCCAAAATGCAAATTCTGGATCGTAGGAAGCGACTCGACGGGGCATTCCTTGTAATCCTAATGGATGCATGGGAAAGAAATTGAGATTCGCACCAATAAAAGTCAACCAAAAGTGCAATTTACCCAACCCTTCATAATACATCCTTCCAGTCATCTTCGGGAACCAATGGTACAAGGCAGCATAAACACCCATCACTGTTGCACCATAAATCACATAGTGAAAATGACCGACAACAAAATAAGTATTATTAACATGAATATCGATGGGAACCGCAGCCAGCATAATACCAGTGATGCCAGCAAATACAAACATCATTAACCCACCTAAGGCAAACAACATTGGTGTATCCAGCCGTAACTTACCTCCCCAAATTGTCGCTACCCAAGCAAACACCTTAATTCCTGTGGGTACGGAAATCAACATTGTAGAGAACATGAACAGCATCCGCATCCAACCAGGAGTTCCACTGGCAAACATATGGTGAACCCACACCACTGCACTCAAGCCGGTAATAATCAGTGACGAAACAACTACCACCTTGTAACCAAATAAAGGTTTGCGAGCGTAAACCGGAAATACTTCTGAAAATATCCCAAATATAGGTAGTATAATCACGTAAACTGCAGGATGGGAATAAAACCAGAACAAATGCTGGTATAAAACTGGATCACCGCCCTTGGCTGGGTCAAAGAAACTTGTTCCTACAGTTAAGTCAAATAACAGCATTACCGCACCCGCTGTCAGTGCAGGCAATCCAAACAATTGAATCATCTGAGCGCTTAATACTGTCCACACATAAGCAGGCATTTTGAAAAAACCCATTCCCGGCGCTCTCATCCGGAAAATTGTGGTTACAATATTTACCGCACCTAAAATCGAGGAGATCCCCGATAATGCTACGGCTAGCAGCCACAGGAATTGTCCGTTAAATAAAATACCTGCCGGATTTTGGGTACTCACGGGTGGATATGACCACCAACCAGCTTGTGCGGGGCCCCCAGGAACGAAGAAGCTCACCATGAGTATAATTCCAAACACTGGAACCATCCAAAAGGCAAGGGCATTCAGACGGGGGAACGCCATATCTCGCGCTCCGATCATCAAAGGTACGAGGTAGTTAGCCAAACCAGCCAGTACCGGAAATGTCCACATAAAGAGCATTACTGTACCATGCATGGTAAACATGGCGTTGTAAACGGTGCGGTCTACTAAGTCGGATTCCGGAGTTATTAATTCGCCACGAATGATCATGGCGAAAATGCCACCAATCAGAAAAAATACGAAGGCTGTAACTGTATATTGGATACCTATTACTTTATGGTCAGTACTGAAAGTAAAATAAGTTTTCCAAGTTGTAGGAGGATGATGGTGATGTTGGTGTTGTTCGCTGACAACTTCCGTTTTTTGATCTTGTGTACTAGTCATTTCAATTTTAGATTTTAGATTTTAACAACCCATGGGTTTATTTTTAGATTTTGGATTACCCATGCCCAATGCCCCATGCCCAATTCCCAATGCCCCATGCCCCATGCCCCATGCCCAATACCTAATTACTATTAACTGTGATAATTAACTACGGGAGGCTGCGCTGGTTTAATTGTTGCCCAGTTACTCTTAATTGCTTTGTCCGATTTAGTGATATATTCTGAGGCTGCTTGATTGTATGCGGGGGATGGTTTGCGGTTGGATGCTTCTTTTAACCATTGGTTATATTCTTCTGCTGATTCAACAACCACATCAGTTTGCATTGCAGCAAAATAAGTACCACTATATTGGGAATTCCGCAGTCGATATTTACCTTCAAGAATGGGGGTAAATTCAAAGTCAATTGTTTCGCCGGGTATTACGTCTTGTTTTACTCTAAATGCCGGAATGTAAAAACCATGTATGACATCTTCTGATTTCAGGCTTAGATAAGCACGTTGATTCACAGGTAAATGCAATTCGGTGCTGCTAATATTTTTTTCTGGATAATTGAAAACCCAAGCCCATTGTTTAGCTGTTACTTCGATTCTTTCAGGAGTTTCGGCTGTTTGTGATGTCTCTAAAATTGGTTCTGCGATCGCCGATTTCATCCCCATTGACATATGATGATGTTCCATGGGACCAAGAATTGACATTTGGTCGTAAATTTGGTAGCTGTAAACTCCAATCCAAATCACTAACACAAATGGAATTGCTGTCCAGACAACTTCTAAGGTTATATTACCTTCTATCGCAGGACCATCGCTGGTGTCATACTTTCCGGCACGATTAAATATAATTGAATATATTATTGCTCCGGTAACTCCTAAAAAGATAAATGCTCCTAGAGTCACCAAAAAGCTGAATAAATCATCAATTAATAGAGATTCTGCCGCAGCTTGTGGGGGAAGCCAAGAATAAGCCTGTTGTCCTATCCATAAACTAACAATAGCTAAAACAATCCCGCTGACAATTACTGATAAAATTTCACGTCTTTTCATCTCTAATTAGTTATTAGTTGTTAGTTGTTAGTTCTTAGTTATTAGTTGTTAGTTGTTAGTTATTAGTTAAGAATGCCCTGCACCCCAATTAATTTACTTTAATAAAGCATTGGGATCTTGTCCCAATCGGAGTAAATGATTTGCAGTATTATGTATACCAAATTCACCAGCCATGTGCGCTCCTAATGTTCCGTGAACGTACATAAGAAACATGATGAATAATCCAACAAACAAATAACTAAACTGTACTTGCAAAGCTTTATCTTTACGCGACATATAGCGCTGAAATCCACGCCAAACAGTCATTCCAACAATTAACGCTAATAGTATAACACCTCCTACTCCATGCCAAAGCATAGTTTCCATTGCTCCTAATCCCCAAGCACTTTTGACATCAGCTTCAGGTTGGGCCAACATGATTTCATAAAAACCTGCTGCAACAGTAAAAAATGTAATTATTGCTGAAGCCAACATATTGTACCAGCCCACATCAAAGAAGCCCGAACGAGTAGCCTTAATAGCCAAAAACTTGAAGACTGGTTTTTCTAATGTGAAAAATACACCAACTATATCAAAGGCAATACCAATAATAAATAATCCCAATGTTAAATGCACTAAATTAGGATGAATTGGAATAGTATAAGGTAATCCGTTTACTCCGAAGTCCAACTGTTCTATAAGTCCTGAATTCATTATAAAGTCCCCTCTTTCACTGCTTCTACTACTGGAGTTGTATGCAGTCCATATACCCAAACTAATTTGTCTCCAAGATATACCTGAAAACACACCAATAATGTTAAAAGTAATCCTACTCCTAAATAAGCAACTGGTATTGTCTTTGAATCGCGCAAACGAATCACATAGCGCCATCCTGTAATTGCCGCAATCACTCCTGAAAGCGACCACCCAATTAAAGTATGCAAATTCAGTACTGGTTCAACTGCATCGTAAGCTAATGCTAAACCCGCTTCAATTTGACCAAAAATAATCGCAATGAAGATGGAAATTGTCGCAAAAAACATATTCCACCAACTTACTTCAAAAAGCCGAGAATTTTTAGTAAAATACCCTATAATATCGCAGAGGAATGCAAATAAAACCATCGCAATCACGAAATGAACCACGATCGGATGAATTGTATCTGGATAAGGTAAATTATGCTCGTTTAACGGCGGAAGAAGATTCTCAAACATTGTATTCCCTTCTACATATTTAGCAAATAGCTTGCCAATTCTTTTCGCTTCAATCTTAGCAATAATATGTTATGTTTCTTAATTTTTCTTCACTGTATTCTATTGAACAGAAACTATTATAGTTTCAGCTTATTTTAGCTATTTTTTATGACCATAGTGTGATATAAAAATATGACAAAATGTCATAAATAAACATCAATTTTATTTATGTTAGGATAGAGTTTTATAATTTTGAAATTGAGTGCAACCGCGCGTACCGCTGCGCGGAAGTATTAAGGTAATAAGTATCAAGGTAATAACTATTATTTTATCAAGGTTGTAAGCTTTTGATATGGGTGGACTATTTACGCGCCCACCGTACTAGGAAAATAGTACTAATTGATTATCCAATTTTTTATAATTTTTTCACAAATAATATCCCTTTA
Source organism: Richelia sp. UBA3308 (assembly GCA_002361335.1). Classification (GTDB taxonomy): domain Bacteria; phylum Cyanobacteriota; class Cyanobacteriia; order Cyanobacteriales; family Nostocaceae; genus Rivularia. Next base: position 5,797 of record DESS01000094.1, on the reverse strand, counting down.
GGATCCCTAAAAATAGAGGCGATGTATAAGTTTTTCCCATAGCTAATGTCCCAGATGTAAGAGTTAACATGTGGGACGAATAAAAACGATTTAAGATTAACTTGTTAATTTTTAAAACTTTTTAGGATTCTAATTCAACCCGACTAATTTTTATTCCAGCGCCAGTGATAGCGATTCCATTGATAAACACCCTGAATTTGATATTCTGCACCGTTATCGAAGCGGATAGTGCAACTGCTATATGAGGTATCACCATCGACAATTTCTTCAAGACTAATTACAGTACAAGGGAACCATTCAGGCGTACAAGGTGTACCCTCTTGTACCCATTCCCATAATCCATTGCAAACTTCAATGCGATCGCCAACTTTGAGTTTGAGGATTTCTTCGTTGTCTAATTCCTGGAAATGATATTTTTCAACCCTAGTTAACCACTGTATACCATAACGTTCGCGGATAAATTGAACGACTCCGGAATCTTTCTCTTGCAGCCAGTCATTGAGCAATTCTACTTTCCAGCAACGATTTTGTTGTTCGAGTTCCTTAACAAACTCAGAAAATATTTCTAATTCTTCAGCAGTCAGTTCTTTTAAAGGATTAACATCATCCGATTCACCTTTGCTAAAATTTCCATTGATTTGGCTACGTAATATTTGCAGCAATATCATTTTTTGCCCATCAGTGAGAGGACAGCGGGCTGCATCGCAACCATTGAAGGCAGCTTGCAGCGCTACTTCTATCTCATCTGGTGTCATAATTTAATTATAAATTAGGGTTTATTTCCCTAATTATTGCAAAATTTTTCAATGTTTTAAATTGTGTTTTGATACAATGTAATGTATAATAGTTAATTTATGATTATTTGTAATCAAGTTAATAATGTATTAAATACAGCGCTTTTCACTTAGTGTTATAAGATATCGAAGGTCACTGAAAACTCAGTACCTTTAGGTCTGAGATGAAAGCCAGTGCGACACTTTTAAGTGCCGTAAAGTTTTCTTTTTTTTGGTCGGTAATTTTATACCATTCATGTTAACATAAGAATGTAGTTGGTTAGGTCGAGCCATGAAAATACTTGAGTTTAAGGTATACGGGAAAAAAGAACAATTTCGCAGCATTGACGAAGCTATTAGAACTAGTCAGTTTATTAGAAACAAATGCCTAAGACTTTGGATGGATAATCCTGATAATAAAATAGGTAGATATGACCTGAATAAGTACTGTGCAGTTCTTGCTTCAGAATTTCCGTTTGCTGATAAATTAAACTCAATGGCTCGACAATCTGCGGCTGAACGTGCTTGGAGTGCAATTAGTCGGTTTTACGATAACTGCAAAAAGAAGATTAAAGGTAAAAAGGGTTAATTAACTGCTACATAAAAGTTAAACAATCTTATATCTTATTGCACTTTTGAGAAGGTATTATGGGGTAGTAGTTAAAATTTATCTGCGGTGTCCAAACTGACGATTAAAGAAGCAGCCGAACTACTTGGAGTAACTCCAAAAACTTTAAGAGAATGGGAAAGAACTGGTCAAATCAAGTCAGAACGAACAGCTGGAGGTCATCGTCGTTATGAAGTAAGTAGTTTGCTGGGTAATAAAAATGCATCAACATTAACACTAGCATACGCAAGAGTCAGTAGTCATGACCAGAAAGAAGACTTGAAACGTCAAAAAATAGTCTTAGAAGCTTACTGTGCTAAACATGGTTGGAGTTATGAAATAATCAGTGACTTAGGAAGCGGATTAAATTACCGTAAAAAAGGGTTAATTAGACTAATAAAATTAATCACAACATATCAAGTAGAGCGGTTAGTTTTATGTCATAAAGATAGATTATTAAGATTTGGCTCGGAATTAATATTCAGTTTATGTGAACAGTTTGGTTGTGAAGTAATTATCATTAATCGCTCAGAAGATTCGTCATTTGAGGAAGATTTAGCCGCAGATGTAATCGAAATTATTACGGTATTTAGTGCCAGATTATATGGTAGCCGCAGCCATAAAAATAAGCAAATTCTTCAGCAATTAAGAGAAGTAGCAGATTCATTAAAATGAGTAGCATAACTTATCAAACTTTAGTCCCGTCCTACCTTAATCAGTTTTGTGAACAGATGGGTAAATTGTTTGGTAAAGTGGAGCGAAATCTTTATATTGCATTATCTAGACGTGAAAAGTTAAATACTCTGAAATCTTCATATCAAAAAATATACGGTATAAATGCACGGCAGTTTAATAGTATTTACGCTTCAATAAAAGGTAAAATATCCTCTTGTTCTGATAAAGAGGGAAACCTCAAAGCACGAGGTCAAATAAAAATTAATTTGCGTGACCGTTCTTCTCATAAAGTAAGAGCAACCCTGGGGGAAAGTGTAGCTCATATCGTCAAATTAGCTAACCTTTATCAATGCCCGATTACAGTTGAGAAACTTGATTTTTCTGGCAAGCGCGCATCAATGAGAGAAAGTGGTGTACGATATTCAAGGATGCTTTCAAATTTTGCATATTCTCAATTTTTATCAATGCTTGAATCTAGAGCATCTAGATGGGGTATTGAACTAATCAAAGTTAATCCTGCTTACTCATCATTAATTGGAGTGCGATTCGTTCTGGAGAAACCCAGAAATGGGGGGAATCCAGACTCTAATAAGGTAATCTTTTCAAGATTGAGTTCGCACTTAAATCCCTTATTAGATGATAACTTATCAACCTTATGGGTGAGAAATAATTTCAAGTCCCATCCCACTGATGCTGTGGTGAAAGCATTATCCCCCGGTTTGAGACTAGCCATCAACGCCCGAAGCGGGATAAAAAGGCGGTAACTGAAAAACCTATTTTGGAACCCCGTCGAGCAATAATCTATGAGTAGCGAAAGCAAAGGTACGCCAGAACCATCGTGAGTGATAACCAGCGAAATAGGTTGATACACACGCTGGGAGTCCCAAAAGGGCAAGGATAGACAAATCAATACTTAATTTGTCGCGTGGTTGGCAATTTCCGATTTGACCAACTAAGCATTACGTAATAAACCCGGTGGAAAGTACCACTCTAAGGATTAAAAATAAAGGTTGGTCGGAACGAAGTAACCTACTGTTTGCTCTCTAAAAGGTAGATTTTAGAGTAGGTGCTAACCAGATGCAAACAATTAGGAGAGATTGGGTCTCAAGCGAAGGCTCTGGGTAATGCCAGAGATATGCTGACAGATTCACGGTGATTTGTAGGATAAAGTCAAAAGTAGCAGTAATATGTTATGAACACGGTTAAACCGATGTATAAATGGAACAAAATTCCCTGGCGAAAGTTAGAGAAAATTGTTTATAAGCTGCAAAAAAGAATTTATCAAGCCGCTCGTCGTGGTAATGTAAAAGCACTTCGTAGACTCCAGAAGTTGTTGATGAAGTCCTGGGCTGCAAAATGTCTTGCGGTTCGTAGAGTTACCCAAGATAATACAGGTAAGAAGACGGCAGGTGTGGATGGTGTAAAATCACTGACCCCAACGCAACGTCTCGACTTAGTAAATAATTTAAAATTGGGCGCTAAGGTTAGTCCAACCCGGAGAGTATGGATAGAAAAACCGGGAAGGGAGGAGAAAAGACCTTTAGGAATTCCTACAATGAAAGACCGTGCGTTGCAGGCGCTAGTCAAATTGGCTTTAGAGCCGGAATGGGAAGCGTATTTTGAAGAGAATTCATACGGCTTTAGACCCGGACGCTCATGTCACGATGCAATCGGAGCAATTTTTAATTGCACAAGGTACAAGCCAAAATATATTTTGGATGCCGATATTGCATCTTGCTTCGATCAAATCGACCATACAGCACTGCTTAAAAAATTAAATACATTCCCTACCATTCGCCGACAAATTCGTGCTTGGTTAAAAGCGGGAGTAATTGACTCTAAGCAGCTGTTTGACACACTTGAGGGAACACCACAGGGTGGCGTTTTATCGCCACTTTTAGCAAATATTGCCCTCCACGGAATGGAAAAACGGATAACAGAGACATTCCCGAAAAGGGATACTACTGTTGAAGGAAAGCGAGTATATTATAATAGCGCTCATCTAATCCGTTACGCCGATGACTTCGTAATTCTCCATGAAGACTTAACCGTTGTCCTAAAGTGTAAAGAAATAATCTCTGAATGGTTAAAAGACATGGGTTTGTCATTAAAACCTAGTAAAACTAAACTAATTCACACCCTTAATAGTCATGATGGTCAACCTCCAGGATTCGATTTTTTGGGGTTTAATATCAGACAATATAAATGTGGAAAATACACTACAGGAAAAAATACAAAGGGTAAAAAACTAGGCTTTAGTACAATCATCACTCCTAGCAAAGAAAAAGTTAAAATACACCTCTATAAAATTGCTCAAGTAATTGACAATCATAGAACCTTATCTCAAGCGGATTTAATCAAAAAACTAAATCCAATAATAACTGGATGGTCAAATTACTACCGAGCAGTATCTAGCAGCAAGGTCTTCCATAAAATAGACCATTTGGTGTATGAAAAACTTAGGCGCTGGGCAAATCGTCGTCACCCAAAGAAAAATAAACATTTTTGCACAAACAAATATTGGCAAACAATTGGCGACGAACACTGGGTATTCGCAACCAAAGAAGAAGGTTCAAATCCTATAAGGTTATATAAGCATGGTAAAACCAAAAGTATTGACCATACTAAAGTTAAAGGCGAATCGTCACCATACGACGGCAACCTGGTGTACTGGAGTATAAGAATGGGACATCATCCCGAAATGCCAAAGCGAACGGCAACATTGCTTAAAAAGCAATCCGGGAAATGTGCCCACTGCGGACTGCATTTTAAAGAAGGTGATGTAATAGAAGTTGACCATAGAGACCCTAAATCGAAAGGTGGAAAGGACTCATACTATAACTGGCAACTCCTGCACCGACACTGCCATGATACAAAAACTACTACTGATGGTAGTTATGGCACAAAATCTGGCTGTAAAAAGTGCCAAGCCTAAGCCAACCTCCGAACTAACGCGGGTTCTGAGAAGAGGATATGTTGGTAATGCGGTATGTGTGACAAGCAACAAATTACTGAGGAGCCGTGTGAAGGGAAACTTTCAAGCACGGTTTTGGAGAGCAGTGGCTCTCGTGAGGGAGTCACTGACTTTAATTTAACAAAGTTTTTAAAGCTTTACGGACTATCATCAGATACTGCTGCTGCACTGGTTTTAGCACGTAGAGCTTTGCATAAAAGTGAGCGTCCACCAGCCAGATACGCCCGATTTCTGCCAGAGGATAGACATCGGCACGCTTGGAGTTACTGGAGGATGTTACATCGGAAACTATCGAGTAAATTACGACATAGTTTCTACAATTTTGGCGTGGCTAACAGCCGGGATGAGGTCAGCCTATATGATGAGGATATTTCCAGGTCATATGGGAAGCGTAAACGCACTTCATCAGGGAGGCGAGATTCCTCCCCGCAAGTAGGTAGTACTGCTCGACCTGCGTCTTGAATAGGTATAATCTTGTTTAACAAGGTTTATATTTGTTCAAGTTTTTAGGAGCGGTAAGTAGGCAACGAGAAGAATATTGCAAGAGATTAGCGTATTCCGTTATCCAATCTAACGATTTGGTAGCCTATGTTCGGCGAAGCCGTTGCCGAAGGCTAGACTTAAAGGTTAAGAACATGGTACGTAATCGAAAGCTAGCTAAGTCTATTAGCGATGCTGGTTGGTCAACCTTCCGTCAATGGTTAGAATATTTTGGTTTAAAGTACGGCAAGATAAGTATTGCAGTGCCTGCTACATAAAACCAGGACA
>DESS01000300.1 GCA_002361335.1 Richelia sp. UBA3308 | reverse complement strand
GTTTCCCCCATGAGCGACTGCCGTTCACGAAGTGTGCGCTCCGCGCATACCCGTAAGGGCGACTTAGATCACGTCCAAAAAATAAGTTAACTTCGTGAGTTAAATGAAAATGTTCTCATTATAAATGACACCATTCTCAATTGAGAGGTTTTTTGTAATTTTTTGTAACGAATTACGGAAAAAATATGATGTTTAGATGTAGAAATATTGCATTTATTCAGTATTTAAAGTATTTTGAATCACTCTTAAAAAGAGGCATACAGTTTTTTTACGTAGAAAAGCCAAATAAACGCCATTTTTAAAGAAGATGTTGGAATAGGATAAAGCTGTAGGATTTTTTATTGCGATCAAAAGTTCGGTATTGATAAAACTCAGGAATAGGAAAGCAATCTAAAGTGTATTGTCAGTACATTGAGACAAAGCAATGATGCAGTTATGCTTCAAATTACTGATAATTTATATAACTTACAAATGAATATGGATTCAATGCCTGAATTCTCTTGGAAGCATATAAAAGAAGTTGCGGACTTAGCTTTATTTAAAACTACAGGAAAATATCTCAGCGATATTGAAATTAAAGTACTAGAAGCTTCCTCGCAAGAGAAAACTTATGATGAAATGGCAATAAATTACGGTTATAGCAGTGAATATCTAAATAAAGATATTGGTAATAAATTATGGCATAAGCTCTCTAAAGCTTTGGAGGAAAAAGTTACAAAAAAGAATTTTAAAGCAGCATTAAGGAGAGTATGGGAGAGAGAAAGTAATACAATTGCTGTGGAAGTACGAGAATTATCGGTTTCCCCAAAAAATATAGACTTACCTTTCCCAGAGAGTTCTGTGCCACCGAATTCCCTTTTTTATATTAAACGCGATCGCGTTGAAAATCTTTGTTATGAAACGATTCTTAAACCGGGTTCTCTAATTCGGATTAAAGCACCGAAACTGATGGGTAAAACATCTTTAATAAATCGAATTATTGCTCATGCTAATTGTGAAAATTATCAAAATATTTATTTAGATTTGAGCAGCGTAGAGCGAAAAATTTTAAATAATTTAGAGAAGTTCCTGCGCTGGCTTTGTTGTATGGTAGGTAGACAATTAAAGCTAGAAAATCAATTAAATGATTATTGGGATGCGGAAATTTTGGGCAGTAACGACAATTGTACTGTTTATTTTGAAGAATATTTACTTACAGAAATAGAAAATCCCATAGTTTTAGCATTAGATAATGTGGATAAAATTTTTTCTTATTCAGAAGTAATTGAAGACTTTTTCGGAATGCTGCGGAGTTGGCACGAAAAAGCAAAAGTTATCCCAATTTGGCAAAATCTACGTTTAGTTTTAGCTCATTCAACTGAAGTTTATGTTCCCTTGGATATACATCAATCACCATTTAATGCTGGTGTACCTGTGGAATTAGTCGAATTTGATAAACAGCAGGTGATAAAATTAGCTTCTATACATGGCCTTAATTGGGGTGAAATACAAGTAGAAAAGTTGATGAAATTAGTAGGGGGACATCCTTTTTTAGTTAGATTAGCAATGTATGAAGTATCTTGTAAAAATTTAAAGTTAGAAGAATTATTGCAATCAGCTTCTACAGAAGCGGGTATTTACAGCAATCATTTGCGAGGATATTTAGAAATTTTGCAAAAATGTCCGAGACTGGCTGAGGCTTTCAATAAAGTAGTTAATTCACCATCACCAGTTGAATTAAATTCAATTATCATTTATAAATTGCACAGTATGGGTTTAGTGCAACGGCAGGATAATCATGTTGTACCCAGGTGTAATTTATATCGGGAATATTTTCAAAGAGTTTTGGTTTAATATTATTAGTGCGTTTCATCAATTATGACGAGTTTTCTTACCAACTAGACTAGGACTATAAGTCCCAGTCTAAGAGCTAAAGTCCTATAAATAGGACTGGGAAATTAGGCATCCAAACTAATGAAAAGGACTACTGGTTTGTCCCATTTGTTTTGATAGGTAAAAGTTTCGTAGTAGCGCTTCAGCGTATTTTATAACGGAATTAAGAAGGGCTGAAGTCCAACTACAAACCCGTCAAGATTAATGGGACACAATACTAAGTTTCAACATTCAATAAATCGTAATTTTCAGGAATATTTGCTGTTCCCAATTTACGAGCAATATCGTGTGCTAGTTTACTAAGTTTACCAGTATTCACACTACCAGAATTAGTTGCGATCGCCACGTTAATTCCGCTCACGTCAATATTAGAAAGCTGATAATTCTTGAATTTAACCATATAAGCAGTTCCTCCCCCAGTTTTCCCGTTGTGAGATAATTTGCTTTGGTTACAAGCGCTATCCTTACATTTAATATGCCAACCATGAGCTACATTCGGAGCATTGTTAGGAAATGGACGGGATTCCATCAAATCAATGGTTTCTGGTTTGAGAATATCTTTATGATTTGGTAATTTATCGGTAGCGAGCATGAATCGAACTAAATCCCCTGCGGTTGCTTTTAAGGAACCTGCTGCGCTTCCAGGATGGTTTTTGGTAGGAATCTTTTTAGTAACGATTTTTCCCCTGCTCAAACTATGGGGATTTGCATCAAGATTTGGGTTGATAACAGTTCTTCTGGCAATTACGTTACCAAGTCCGATGGGATTTAAGATATGCTTTTTCAAGAAGATATCATAGGAATCCCCACTAATTTGTTTAATTAAAAATCCTACCAATCCTATACCGTGATTGGAATATTGATAACGACTTCCAGGAGCAAATAAACGTTTGCGAGTACTTAAAACGTAGAGGTGAGAAAATTTATAGGGAAGGGGATTTGTGTATTTATCAAAAGATTTGTTGTATTTGATTGCAGCTTGTGGTGCTTTACCACTTCTGGTTAAACCGGAAGTATGACTGAGTAGATGACGAACTTGGACTTTGTTATATTCATTCAACCAACTACTAATTGAACCTTCAATATTTCGACGTTGGTAATCATATAAACCTTTGATTGAACTCAAATTTGTTGCGCTACCTTTACTTGCTTTCTTGTCGCTATACCAAGGAAGCTTTACATTGTTTCCAGAGACTGCTGTACCGACAATATTGTAACGTCGAGAAGAGTTACCAGGTGTTGTGTATTTTTTTGTCCATCTACTTTTTAGATTGGTAACAGAACCAGAACTTACCGTACCGTCATGATACCAAGTGTAGGTAATTTCTTGGTTGGTATCCATTCCAATTCCCACAATATTATCTCTTTGATTTTCTCTGGGTATTCTATAGCCTTTGAATCCACCTTTCTTCTTTTTCTTTTTGTATTCAAAGGCATCTAAATCTGTTGGAGTTCCAATACTGTAACTACCATCATCGTACCAAGCATAAACCCGATTTTGGCTTCCTCCTTTGGCGATCGCAATAATGCTATTAAAACTTTGTCCTGGTGGTACGGTAAAGCTTTGTGGTTGAGAATATTTCTCTAAATCATCAGAACTACCTTGAGTTACTTTACCATCAAAGTACCAAGTAAAAACTCGGTTATTTTTACCAATTGCCATGTCAATAATCGGACGATAGCGACGGGTACCCTGACGCATAGCTTTTTGATAAGCTGTACCTTTTAAAATACCATTTGTACCATAAATAGGTGTTTGTAGAGAAACTTGCCCTTGCTCTACCAGTTTCATCATTCCTGCAGTGACGATAACTTTAGATACACTACCAATTTGCGATCGCGAACGTGGTGTCATGGGAGTTTTCTCTTCCCAATTAGCGTAACCATAACTTTTGTTACAAACCATGCGACCGTTTTTAGAAACCGAGACTGTTAATCCAGGAATTTTATTTTTTACTACTGTATCTTTTACTAATTCATTTATCTCATTGCTAACAGAATTATGGCAAATTCCTTGATGTTTGGGAACTGGATTAGTTCTAACCGGACGTGCAAAGACAGCAGTAGATAGAGAAAGACTGGTAAAAGTTATCAACCCTATTAATTTGGTTGGGAATTTCATTTATTTTAGTTGGTTAGTTTATTTGATGTTCACAATTTGGTAAAGACGTAGCAGTGCTACGTCTCTACAATTAATGGGACTTGATGATTATTTATTTGAATTAATTCATCCGTAAACGTTGTGTTTGATGTTCTTTGAACATTTGTCTACAGACTTTAACTGCTTTTATACGAGTATTTTTAGGGACATTTGTTTCTTTCATTAATGCATCACAACTTTTGGGACTGCTATTAATAGAACGTTTTTTACCCACAATAGTAAGACGACCTTTTGGGTCTACTGTACTGAAATGAATTCCAAATCCAGCAACAAATTTATTTTTAAAGTTTGAATTTCCACAGAGAGAAAATCTACGATTCACACGTATACATTTGAGCTTTTTCCCCTCGTTTTTTTGTGGAGTAATTTGTAGTTTTTCGGCGATACTGGGTGCTGTAAAAATTACGTAACTACCAAGAGTTACTACAGATAATACGGTAAGAGTAATCAGTTTAGATCTTATCTTATTCATCATTTTTTCTTCGCAAGTTTTTTTGTAGAGAGTAATTATTTGGCGCGATTCTTAATAAAATCCCATACAGCGAAGGTGAATTGCTCGTAATTTTCAGGATTACGTCGAGCAGTTCTTGGTTTCTCTTTCGCCAATTTTTTTGCTAGACGAGAACCATATACAGTTTTGCGTTTACCACCATCTTTAATTTTGTGATCTATAAACCAATCATGGAGAAGTTCGTGAATAATAATTGCTGCTTTTTCTTCCTTAGACTTCTTTTTAAACCAATTGGGAAATAACACAAACCGACGTGGTGTAATTGGTCCTCCATAATTGTGACCGTTGGTGCTGGATTTTGAAGCTCTTGATTGAGGGAGTAGTCTAATATTTAGTTTACGGTCTGCTAGACGACGATGAGCGCGTTTGAGTCTGCGTCGTACAGCTTTTATTTGTTCAACTGTTGCTTGTCTGCTACCAAAATAAGCTGTCGCAATTTTGTCATTTTTCCAGCGTTTCTTCTTATTCTTGCTTCTTTTAGGAGCTAGGATATAATCCAAACGGTCAACACCTGCTTTTGCCATTTTTTCGGCTAATCTAACAGCATCGACTACTTCTTGCTTAACTTCAGATTTTGTATCTAGGGAAGGTACGCGACTTTTAATATCTTTGAGCGCACCTTTGAGGAATCGGAATTTTCTAATTTATGACAATTAGAAATTGAAACTATACCTCCAATGTTGATATGTTCACCACCATTGGGACACTTTTCTGATGATTGAGATGGTTCTGATTCTTCAATTACTTCAGCAGGTTCTTCTACAGTAGTCTCGGTATCGGAAGTTTCTTCGTTTTCAGGTGTTTCAGAAATTTGATTTTCTGTAGAGCTTTCTTCGGTTTTAGATTGTTCGGAATTTTGATTTTCTGTAGAACTTTCTTCGCTTTCAGGTGCTTCAGCAACTTTATTTTCTGGCGTATTTTCTCCGTTTTTAGCATCCTGATTTGTATCCATTGCGATGTTAAAAGATGTATTAGGAGCGGAAAGATTTACATTTTTAGCATCAGCCGTGAGGGAAGGAAAATTACCTATAATTAATCCGAAAGCGATTGGTGCAGCAATCAGTCTTTGTAACTTCATATTTTCTCCTTGATTAAGTAAGTAGGTGAGAAAAAATCTCATGATGTAACGAAATGTAAAATAGCTGTATTAGGCTCGTAGTTGCGCTTTAGCGCTAAAGCGCAACTACGTACAAGTTATAATTTTTCGGACTGAACTACTTATGGTAGTGTTAATTGCATTGATGGAGATAATTCTAGAGACGTAAATCATTAACGTCTCTAAAATATTTTGCGGTTTAACAATAATCAGAAATAATAGAATGCACCAGTAATATTTTTAGGTATATAGAGTATATTTTCATTTCAATTCAAATCTAATTACTTACTCAGCTTTAAGATGAATTTATTACCCTTACTCTTAATAGAAACAATTTTCCAGTTCTTGTATTTACCCAAGCGGCTATGGAGTGATTTTTTCACAGAATTTGCTACTGTGGCTCTGACTTGTGAACGATTCAGACCACTAGTAAGTCTATTTTCAATACTGTTAGTTAATTCGTTTTTTATCCGACCTTCAATATTCTTACAGATACCTTTAAAGGTTTTGCATAACTTATTAGCAATCCGTACATCAGTTTTAAAATCAACTACTGGATTTTTGTAGGAAATGGAACCGTTATAAGCAACAGGTATAAAAGACATGGAAAGTCTGGAGTTATTTAAATGAATATCTCTTTCCATTTTTATAGAACATTCCTTCCACTTTTTGAATCTTCTGCGGATACATTTGGCTTTTATTTCTTCACCTTGACTTTCAAAATTGAGAGTTGTTTTAATGCGGCTACCATTAATAGTACTTTTAATAGATGAAGTATTCATATCATCTACATAGTATTTCAACTGTCTATATTTCGTAACCTTAAATTTGTATTCAGGAATTGGGAATGATGTCTTAGCTCCATTAGGAAATAAAATATAGCTAGAGTCTTTATGCCAAGTAGTACCACGTTTTTTCCCGTAATTATCCAGACGAACTTTAGTTGAACTTAATGCTGCGTTAAATGCTGTACTAACTACAGCTTTAGGAATAGGAATCTCGACAGTTTTAGCATGAGCGGGTGAATTTACTAGGGGAAAACTACTAACTGTTAATCCGAGAGCAATAGGTGCTGCGATTAGTTTTTGGAAATTCATTTTTAATTCCTATAATTTGGTGTTCTTTCTTTGATTACGTTTGAAGAGAAATATTTATGCATCCATTAGATAATCTAAAAAAATAAATCATCTGTTGTGTTTAACTAAATCAATTCAAACTATGGTTACTATTGTGTGATTTGAGAAAGATAAAAACCATAGGGAAAAATCAGGTATTCCCAAACATAAAAAAATAGGATAAAGTCAGGTATTTATTTTTTATTGAAATAATTTAAAACTCTATATACTATACTCAAAAATAATGATTTATTTTCTCTCATCATGATTAAATCACTATCAGAATATGAATATCAAATTGGTGGAAGTCTTTCGGCTCAATCTTCAAGTTATGTTACCCGTCAAGCGGATTTAGAATTTTACCAAAGTTTAAAAGCTGGTGAATTTTGTTATGTACTTAACTCCCGACAGATGGGTAAATCTAGTTTGCGAGTCCGAACTATGGAAAGGTTACAAGCTGATGGTATTGTTTGTGCTTTTATTGATTTAACTGGTATTGGTAAAGAAGATGTGACGGCAGAAAAATGGTATGCCGGTATTGTCCAATCTTTAGTTAGTAATTGTCAGCTAAGTAACAAAATAAATTGGCGTAAATGGTGGAAAGAAAGACGAGATTTACTTTCACCAGTACAGCGTTTAAATTTATTTATTGATGAAATTTTATTAATTGAAGTTAAATCACAAATTATTATCTTTGTAGATGAAATTGACCGAGTTTTGAGTCAAAGTTTTTCTCTGGATGATTTTTTTGCTTTAATTAGGTTTTTTTATAATAAACGGGTTGATAATCCAGCATATCAACGTTTAACTTTTGCGCTGTTGGGAGTAGCAACTCCTAGCGATTTAATTAAAGATAAAACTCAAACGCCATTTAATATTGGTAAAGCAATTGAATTACAAGGATTTAAAATTGATGAAGTAAAACCTCTAATTAAGGGCTTAGAAGGTAAAGTAGATAATCCCCAAGTAGCAATTGAGGAAATATTGCATTGGACTGGTGGACAACCATTCCTGACACAAAAGTTATGTAAAATTATTAAAGACTATGCCTATCAAGACTATGCTCAGCAAGATTATCTTGTTAATTCTAAATCAATATCAAATATAGTCCAGAAGCATATTATTGATAATTGGGAAAATCAAGACGAACCGGAGCATTTAAAAACCATTCGGGATAGAATTTTAAGAAATGAAAATAAAGCCGGTAGATTATTAGGGATATATCAAGAAAGTTTACAGCAGCAAGAAGTTATCGCTGATGGTAGTTTAGAACAAACTGATTTAAGATTATCTGGTTTAGTAGTTCAGAATCAAGGTAGATTAAAAATTTATAATTCGATTTACCAAACTATTTTTAATCAAAATTGGGTTGAGAAACAATTAGCAGATTTACGTCCCTATTCTCAAAATTTTAATGTTTGGGTAGCTTCTAATTTTCAAGATGAATCCCGACTCCTACAAGGACAAGCTTTACAAGATGCTTTATCCTGGGCAAATAATCAACAATTAAGTCCAAATGATTATCGCTTTTTATCTGCTTCTCAAGAATTAGAACAGCGTCAAACTCAACTGAATTTAAATATCAAAGAAGAAGAAAGTAAAATACTAGCCCAAGCGAACAATACTTTAACTCAAGCTCAGAAAAAAGCAAAGAAAACTATAACTTTCGGTAGTATATTTTTTGTAATATCTTTGGTTACTGCATTATTTACAGGGTTACAATTAATCAAAGCAAGTAGAGAAAGAACAGAAGCGAATCTTTCTTTTAAAAGTGCAGCTATTCAAAATACAATTAACGAACAACCATTTGATGCACTCAAGGAAGGATTAATAATTGCAAAAGAAATCAAAGATTTAGCAAAACCAATTCCAATTCAAAAATCAACCCGAAAACAAATTAAAAAGACTTTAAGTCAATCAATATCCCTTGTCAGAGAAGAGAATCGTGTAGAAATTGAATATTCTATTATCCTTACAGATGTTAATGTTAGTCCCAATGGTAAATTTATTGCTACTGGTGGTACCGATTCTATAGTCAGAATTTGGGATATCAAAGGAAATTTAATTCACACTTTTAAAGGTCATAGTGGTGAAATTTGGAATGTGAGATTTAGTCCAGATGGAAAAACTTTGGCTTCTTGTAGCTATGACGGTACAATTAAATTTTGGAATGTAGAAAATGGTAAGTTTGTCAAAACTATCCTCGCTCATAATAATACCTGGGTCAGAAGTATTAGTTTTAGTCCAGATGGGAAAATAATTGCTTCCTCCAGTTCGAGAGGTTGGGTGAAACTGTGGAATGTTGTAGATGGTAAGTTAATAAAAAAAATTCCTGCTCATCGTCGTTGGGTAACATATGTAAAATTTAGTCCTGATGGGAAAACTCTTGCTTCTACTAGTGCAGATAATAAAATCAAACTTTGGCAGGTTGAAGATGGTAAATTACTCAAAACCCTTAGAGGCCATCAGGGTAATGTGAGAACCGTTGATTTTAGTCCAGATGGAAAAACCCTTGCTTCTACAAGCGAAGACAGTACAGTAAAGTTATGGAATGTTGAAACTAGTGAGGAAATAGAAAACTTCCCCGACCATCGAGGTACAGTTTGGGGTGTAAACTTTAGTCCCAATGGAAAGCAACTGGTTTCTTCTGCAAGTGATGGTACATTAAAGCTGTGGAATTTGAATACCCCAGACACTCTACCCCAAACTTTCAAAGGTCATAGCGGTGGTATTCGTAATGTCACCTTTAGCCCTGACGGTAAGAAACTTTTTTCAATTGGCGATCGCACTTTAAGGATTTGGTCGCTTGAGGATACAGAACCACAAACTTTACTTACAAATGATGGTGAGGTTTCAGCAGTTAGTTTTAGTCCGGATGGTAAGATTATCGCTGCTGCTGGTACCGATAGTAATATTAAACTGTGGAATGTTACAAATCGTAAATTAATAAAAACTTTAAAAGGTCATACAAAAAATATTCGGGATATTAGCTTTAGTCCAAATGGTAAATTATTAGCCTCTGCAAGTTCCGATAAAACAGTTAAACTGTGGAATTTAGAAAATGGCACAGAAATATATTCCCATAAAGGTCATATCAGAGCTACTACTAGTGTTAGTTTTAATCCAGACAGTAAAAAGTTTGCTTCCGGAAGTTTTGATAAAACAGTCAAAATATGGAATGCAGAAAATGGAGAATTATTACAAACTCTCCAAGGTCATGTTCGTAATGTAAAAGCTGTTAGTTATAGTCCAGATGGTAAAAAATTAGCTTCAGCAAGTTCCGATGGTCGAGTATTATTTTGGGATGTAAATAATGGTCGGATGTCCCAGGTTTTTGATGCTGATATGGGTTATTTACACGCTTTAGCTTTTAGTCCCGACAGTAAACTAATTGCTACTGGTGGAAATCAAGGTATTATTATAATTTGGGATACAGAAAATAGAAAAGAATTGCAACGTATTCCAGCTCATCGTGAATGGATTAGAAGTCTTCGTTTTAGTCCAAATGGAAAAATTTTAGCTTCTGGTAGTTTTGACAACACAATAAAACTTTGGAATCTTAAAGATGGTCAACTATTAAGAGTAATGGAAGGTCATTTAAACAAAATTACTCAAATCAGTTTTAGTCCAGATGGAAAAACCATAGCTTCAGCTAGTAGAGATGGTACCGTGAAGCTATGGAAATTAGATTTAAAATTAGATGATTTAATGAAAATGGGTTGCGGTTGGTTGCAAGATTATTTAGCAATTCATCCTGAAGAAAAGGAATTACGAAAAGTATGCAAGCAACAGAATAAAATTAATTAGTAATTTTCAAAGTACAACCATTCCACTTTAATTTTTTTGCCATATTGATACCATTTTCAAACACAGAACTTCCGGAACCAATCACTTTCTTTTTACCTTGATTGCAACGTAATTTTGCTCTATTTAAACCATTAGCTTTATAGGTTCCCTTTGTTGCTCTATCAACACTTTGACCAAATCCTAAAACTTTAAACATTGCGAAAGTACAAGATTGGTTTATGCTAGACCCAGTCCATGTCCAATAGCGACCACCTTGTTTAGAAGCAACAGTACAATAAGGCTTTTTAGGAGAAGGTTTTGCAGCAACTTCCTGAGTATTTATAGCAGGATAAAAAGCAACAACACCTAACAGCAAAGCAGAAGAGATAAAAGATTTAACTTGCATTTTTATTACCTTTTAATTTGAGAATTAATGTTTTTTGGAAAGCAAATTTATTGTTCGTTTGCTTTATGTCCTAATAGTGACTCACATCAACCTCAAACCCAATAGGATAAAATCAGGTGTTTTCTTAAATTAAATGTTAGTCAAATTACATTTTTTATAAGTAAAAATCAGGTGTAATATCATATCCGGTTAAACAGTTATCATATCTGTGACGACTAAGTAATAAGTAATAAGTAATAAGTAATACCATTTCTTTATAAAGATGCGCCGAATTCAGCCCACCTAACGGTGGGCTTTGTTTGGGTAGCCCCACCATAGCCAGAGTGAGAGCGATTAAGCGCAGCCTCATACAGAATTGGTATAAGGACTTACGCAACTGACACATTTTTCTTGTAGGGTGTGTGACACTTAGATCAATTTTCAAAGTAATAATAAAACTTGTGGTGTCACCCACCACCTTCTGCTTGTGACAATGGCGTAAGTCCTGTTTGTTACTGTTCTGTAAATCCTCATAAAAAAAAGACCTCATATAATGAGAATGAGGCTTTTCTTTTAAAATCCAAAATTCTCTAATTTTGTGCTTCTAACCAAGCTTGTAAATCGGTCAAACTTGTAAAATCTAAAAGTGCTTCACTGAGATTTTCCAGAGTAGTTAAAGGTAAACCCGAAATAGAGGAGCGTATTTCCTCAGAAATTTCTCCAAAGCGCTTGGTTAAAAGTCGCATCACCAATCTCAAAGTAGCTTCCTCTTCTCCTTCTTCTTTGGCTTCTTGATAAACCCTTGTTTGTTGTAAAGTAATATCTAACATTTTTTCGACCTCTACTCGAGTAAGTTGCTCAAATTTATAGACCATAATCGTGGTAATTATTTCCATTATGGCGCGACTAGATGTTTGGGGTAATTCTTGACGAGTTCTGGTTAATAAATACTTAGCTTCTTCTGGTGCTTGTTGTTCTGACAAAGTTGTTAATACCATCAATGCTAAACCTAAAGGTAATTGACGAATATTTCCTAATTCATTCAAATAAACCCGGTTTACTTGATTGCTATTGAGTAAAGCACGATAAGGATAGCTATTAGTTTGTTCGGTACTGCGGGATGGATAAATTACCACCGCTTGCCAATCGCTAAATCGATTGCGGTTGTAGTAAAAATATAAAAATGACTCTCCAAATAACCGCTCGTAAAGTCGCTGATCTTTTTGAAATTGTACCTCGCAGAAATATACAACCCCAGCACCATCACTTTCTGGTGGTAAAAATACCCCATCAATTTCAAACTTGGGTTCCTTTACCGCTACAGAATCAAAACTATAGCGCTCGGGATTTTCAGGAGGATTTGCTACCAGTTCAAATAGGAAGCTCGGAGATTGTTGGAAAATTTTATAAAAAATTGAGTCTCGCCGCATTTCACGAAGGAAGAAAGAAGAAGGAAGTTAAATGACTATAGCGCTTTTCACTTGGATGGAATACACAAAACTACGCCCCTTCCCCTCTCCTTAGTAAGGAGAGGAGTGCCCGAAAGGGCGGGGTGAGGTTCTTTCAAACCCGAATTACAATACTCCCTTAGAACTAGGTATAGTACTCGCACGCCTAGGATCGATTTCTGTTGCCATCCGCATTGCTCTAGCAAAAGCTTTGAATGTCGCTTCAATGATGTGATGAGAATTAATACCATCAAGTTGACGAATATGCAGCGTCATTTGACTATTATTTGCGATCGCCACAAAAAATTCCCGTACTAATTGAGTGTCGTAATTCCCCACTCTCTGGGTAGGAATTTGTAAACCATAACTTAAATGAGGTCTTCCTGAAAAGTCCAAAGCTACTTGAACCAAAGCTTCATCGAGAGGAGCGACAAAATGACCGAAACGGACAATTCCTTTGCGATCGCCAAGTGCTTTTTTCAAAGCTTGTCCTAATGTAATACCTACATCTTCGTTGGTGTGGTGGTCATCAATTTCCCAATCTCCCTTTGCTAGGACTTCCAAGTCAATCAGTCCATGGGAAGATATTTGATGGAGCATATGGTCTAAAAATGGAATCCCAGTTGCAGCCTTACAATTACCCGTGCCATCTAAATTAAGGGTAACTTGCACATCCGTTTCCCCGGTAGTACGGCTAACGGTAGCAATGCGAGGACTAAAACTAGTATTATTATGGTTTGAAGATATTACGGGAAGTTCACTTGAGCGCATAGCAGCAGCACTGATTAAAAAACTTTGAATATATTATCCCTTGCTTAAACTGATTTTAGATTTTGGATTGAATAAGTCAAATTTATTCCACCTAAAAAACTCTCATCCTATTAACTTTTAGCCCACCTTGGTGGGCTTTGTTTTAGTAGCCCCACCCTTCCAGGGTGAGGGCTAAAAATTCGTGAAATTCTAAAAATAATCTAAAAAAACGGGAAATTTAAGAATTACATTCCCATAATTTCATATCCTGCATCAACATACAGAACCTGACCTGTAATACCACTAGCTAAATCGCTACAAAGGAAAGCTGCTGCATTCCCAACTTCTAGCTGGGTAACAGTACGTTTAAGGGGAGCAATTTGCTCAACATGATGAATCATATCTAGGATACCACCTACCGCACTGGAAGCCAAAGTACGAATAGGACCAGCCGAAATAGCATTAACGCGAATATTTTGCTCTCCAAGCTCTGCTGCGAGATAACGCACGCTAGATTCTAATGCTGCTTTAGCAACTCCCATCACATTGTAATTGGGAATTGCACGAGGTCCACCCAAATAAGTCAGAGTGACGATGCTTCCTCCTTGCTTCATTAAAGGCTTGGCTGCACCGGCTAATTGGGCTAGAGAATAAGCGCTTACTTCCAAAGCCAAATTAAAACCCCCACGAGAAGTTTCGCTAAAACCTCCGGTTAAGTCTTCCTTTTTCGCGAAAGCAAGACAATGGATCAAAATATCTATAGAATCCCATTTTTCCTTGATGGCATCAAAAGTCGATTTTACTTGTTCATCATCTTGGACATTACAAGGCAAAAACAAGCTAGGAGAAAGGGGTTCAACCAACTCCGCAACTTTTTTCTCCATTTTTCCTTTCTCATCAGGCAAATAGGTAACACCAATATTTGCTCCTGCTTTGTGGAGTTGTTGGGCGATACCCCAAGCGATAGAACGGTTATTAGCAATACCTGTAACCAGGGCGTTTTTTCCACTCAGATCCAGCATAA
Source organism: Richelia sp. UBA3308 (assembly GCA_002361335.1). Classification (GTDB taxonomy): domain Bacteria; phylum Cyanobacteriota; class Cyanobacteriia; order Cyanobacteriales; family Nostocaceae; genus Rivularia. Next base: position 4,089 of record DESS01000300.1, on the reverse strand, counting down.
AATTCCCTATTCAGTAATAGTCCATGGTTGAGCATACTAGATATTAGACTGATTTCTCTTACTTTTAAATAGGATTTATCCGAAGTTGTAATCAAGGTTATTAAAAGGTTAGTAGTTTTATTAATGTTTTTTTTATGAAAATTTCAATATTTCTTCATCAAAATTATTTACATAATCAACTAGATAAATAACTGTTGAAAAATAGTAGATATAAAAGCTAAAAATTATGTATTATGATTAACAAATAGTAATGAGGTGATGAGGTTAAGTATAGGAAAGTACAAAAAGGTTGACAATGCAATCTTGATTTTTCAGGTGTATTCTTAGGTAATCTGTTTTAAATTTCCGGCATTGGGTAGGGGAAGGGAGATGATTGTGACACAAGATAAAGCCCTAGCAAATGTGTTTCGTCAAATGGCAACTGGAGCTTTTCCGCCAGTTGTAGAAACCTTTGAACGTAATAAAACTATATTTTTTCCGGGCGATCCAGCCGAACGAGTTTATTTTCTTCTCAAAGGTGCCGTGAAGCTCTCCAGGGTGTATGAGGCAGGAGAAGAAATAACGGTGGCTCTGCTGCGAGAAAATAGCGTTTTTGGAGTTTTATCATTACTGACAGGAAACAAATCGGATCGGTTTTATCATGCAGTAGCATTCACGCCTGTAGAATTACTTTCGGCTCCAATTGAACAAGTAGAGCAAGCACTCAAAGAAAATCCAGAATTATCAATGTTGATGCTGCGAGGACTTTCTTCGCGGATATTACAGACGGAGATGATGATTGAAACTCTTGCTCACCGAGATATGGGTTCTAGATTAGTAAGTTTTTTACTAATTCTGTGTCGAGATTTTGGAGTGCCTTGTGCTGATGGGATCACAATCGATTTAAAGTTATCTCATCAAGCAATTGCTGAAGCAATTGGTTCTACTCGCGTTACTGTTACAAGATTATTAGGCGATTTACGAGAAAAAAAGATGATTTCAATCCACAAGAAGAAGATTACTGTACACAAGCCCGTTAGTTTAAGTCGTCAATTTACTTAAAGTGCCGCTATAGGGAGGGCAGGTCAAATTTTGTTAATAGGAGGTATTAATAGTGGCTTAGTACGGCAAATATTCGTTGATTTGATTGTTGAAAAAACACATCTGAAATTACTGTACCGGCAGTTCTAAATTATCCGGTTAATATTACAGATGCTTTTATCCTGGTAGCAGATGAATGATAATCGAGGCTGCTACCAATTCCTCGAAAAATTTTTAATTATATTTTTCCCAAAATTGCCCGAGCTATTTATGATTTTTTAGTGTAAAATTACACTTTTGGCAATAAAAGTGAGGTAAACCTGGAAATTAAGTATTTTCAGTTCTTGGTTTATTTGCCTTTGCCCACACAATAATTAGAAGTAGTAGGCTGTATGTGGAAGGATGAATTCGGCACAATTATTATATGACAACCGCGTTTATCCTAATAACGGCAATCTTAATTTTGGGAGGCGTAATTGCCACCGTGGGCGATCGCATTGGCACGCGGGTTGGCAAGAAACGGCTCTCACTGTTCAACCTGCGTCCCAAAAAGACTGCTGTTTTGGTGACGATTATCACCGGAATTGGTATTTCGGCATCAACTTTAGCGAGTTTATTTTTGGTTGATGAAGGATTGCGTAAAGGAGTGTTTGAGCTTGAGGATATTCAAAGAGATTTGAGACGGAAGCGAGAGCAGCTTCAAGGTACGGCCCAAAATTTAGAAATTACTAAGAACGAGTTAGGGGAAGCCAGGGAGCAACAAGCGCAAGCACAAAAGGAATTGCAGGCAATTAACCGTTCCCTACAAGCTGCAAACATTAAGCAACGTCAAACCCAAGCCCAACTCAATCAAACTATCAAGCAACAAGCCCGCACTCAAGCTTTATTGCAGGCTACTACTGGGAAATTAAATCAAGTTGCGACTCGCTACAAAGAAGCTATTAAGGAGTTGCAAAATATAATTGATGAAAGAGACACCAAAATCAAAGAAATCGATCAGCTCAAGGCAGAAAGACAGCGATTATATGCAGAAGCCAAGAAAGCCCTAGCCCAAGCTGAAGCTGCAATTAATAAACGCGATGCTGAATTAGCTAAACGTCAAGAAGCGATTGAAAAGCGGGATCAAAAAATTGTTCAGCTTGATAAGCAAATTCAACAGCGTAATTCAGAAATCGCTGCACGTGAGAAAATGATTGCTCAACGCCAGAAGGTGATTAACGAAAAGCAAGCCCGTCTTTCGGAGTTAGAAAGACAGCAGGCTTCTTTAGAACAGCAACTCGCAAAGTTAGGACAATCCAATCGAGATTTACGTTTGGGTAAACTAGCTTTAGTAAGGGGACAAGTCATTGCTGAAGCAGTAATTAGCGTCGAAAAACCTAAAGCTGCCAAACAAGCAGTTATTAAATTATTACAGGAAGCCAATCGTTCGGCTCTCAAACAATTAAGCGAACCTGGAATCAATTCTTCTTCAGATGGTAAACCAATTCTGTTCGCTACTGCCAAGCAAATTGAGCAATTGAGTAAGCAGATTGATGATGGTAGAGAGTATGTGGTGCGAATTTTTTCCGCAGGTAACTATGTTAGGGGAGAAAAGCGCATCGAATTTTTTGCTGACGCTGCCCCCAATCAAGTTGTGTTTCAAAGAGGCGAGGTGCTAGCAACTACTACAGCAGATCCCAATGCCATGTCACCAATTCAACTCAGACAGCGACTGGAATTATTAATTTCCGCCTCTCAATTTCGCGCCCGTAATGCCGGTATTTTAGAAAGTATTCAAATAGACGGTACTTTTATTCGGTTTGTAGCTCAATTACGGCGGTACAATCGATCGCTAGATATTAAAGCTATTGCTGCCAAAGATACTTACAGAGCCGGACCGTTAAAAGTTAAACTGGTCGCAATTATAAATGGACAAATAATTTTTAGTACGTGAGATAATTATACAGCAATCGTCTTCAATAAATACTGCTGTCGAACTGATTGCTAAAAAATAACGGCTTTTTGATTATTAGTATCATTTTACTGTATTTTATATGACTTCCCGTAAATTTTCACCTTCTGACTCGGTGATTTTAGGTTTCGATCCTGGTCGAGATAAGTGTGGTGTGGCCGTCATGGGAATTGATAGACAACTTCAGTATCACCAAGTTGTATCCGCAAAGGACGCGATCGCCACTATTGAGGATTTGTATCAAAATTATCCAATTTCTTTGTTAGTAATGGGAGACCAAACCACAGCAAAGCTTTGGAAACAACAAATACAAGAAAAATTATCCCCCACTTTAAATATTATTTTAGTTGATGAACGTTATACAAGTTTGGAAGCACGCGATCGCTATTGGTTGATGTATCCACCCAAGGGATTAATCAAACTATTACCCAAGGGAATGCGAACACCACCACGTCCGATAGATGATATTGTTGCCATCTTACTCATTGAAAGATATCTTAACCGTCTGACTGAGTAGGGATCTCAGATGCGGGGAGCTAGTACCGCTGCGCGGAAGTCATTGACTTTCCCTCCTGGGGCGCTCCTAACTACTCCCTTCCCGGCCGTTATATTACCGTTTAGGATTGAGTTTCGGAGTGAGAGAGGGAGGGAGTAGGGTGGGTTTTATAGGTAATCCCCCCGAGCGAGACGGGAGTAATTTAAATATCAGCTCGAATCTTAAAAACGTAATCTCCTCCCGGTTCAAGTTGATAGTCTTTTTGTTCTAAAAAGCGGCACAAAGGTTCTTTGATTAAAGCTCGACCTTGAGAAGGTGTAATTAACAACTCTCCTTGACGAAAATGCCATTGAAATTGCCACTCAAATCCCCCTGCTTTTACTTCACCTTTGATTAAACCGTCTTGCCATGATTGTCGAGTAATCCTCACGTGGGCTGTAGTTTGCGGTAGTCGTTTAGAACTCACGATTTATTACAATAGTTAACATAACTTTAATTTATATTAAGTAAAATCGATCTATATATTTTTTTAGCGGTTTAGCTGTTACAGCTAAATCTGATTAAATCTAGGTAGATAATCGTTTTGATGATACAATAGTATTGGTTCGAGAAGCAATCGTTC
>DESS01000178.1 GCA_002361335.1 Richelia sp. UBA3308 | reverse complement strand
GTATCTAGTAATTCCCGATCGCACCTGCTCCCAAGAAAAAACCAACAATGGGCATTAATAGTAAGGAACTACCTCCATCTTCATGTTTATTGGCTTTAGATTTACCGGGTAAAGACTCACCCTCAACTCCAATCCGACTAACGGGAATCTTTTCTTTGTGTGCACCTACACGTAGCAAAACCAAAGGTTCATCTCCACAGCTTTGAAACCGATAAAAGCTTCCCCGAGGTAGCATAATCCCTTGATTTCGGTTCAATTCGGCTACTTCACCATCTTTACCAAAGAAGCGAGCTCTACCGGCTAGAACAATAAAGGTATGATCTTCACCGGGATGGGCATGTAGAACATTTTCACCCCCTTGAGCGTAGCACTTGATTCTCACTGACATCAAATCTGTTTTGGCAAGAACGTAATCGCTTCTACCTTTGCTCAAAAGTTGAGTTTTAAGTTGATAGAGTTGTGGTTCGGGAGAATTGGTGAGTAGTTCGTCACTATCGGTAGATTTGATCGATGATGCTTGAGTTTTCATTCTTATACTCCATTAATAGGTCATTTGTTACCTCAAATATTAACTGCTTCAGCGGCAATTGTCGCTTTTTCTCGTGCTTGTTGAATATTAATTCCTTTAGCTAAAGCAACTCCCATACGTCGATATTTATGAGCGCTGGGTTTACCAAATAATTTGACATCAACGTCTTTTTCTGCGAGTGCTTCGGCAACTCCTGTATAACTAATAGAATCAGATTTCTCTGAAGCTAAAATTACTGCACTTGCTGAAGGTGCAAATTGTTCTATTTTCGGAATTGGTAAACCTAAAATTGCTCTTAAGTGTAATTCAAATTCATTCAAGTTTTGCGATATTAAAGTTACCATTCCCGTGTCGTGGGGTCTAGGTGAAAGTTCGGAAAATATTACCTCATTTTTAGTTATAAAAAATTCTACACCAAAAATTCCCGCACCTCCCAAAGCATCGGTAATTTTTTTGGCAATTTCTTGGGCTTGTAATGTCATTTCTTCAGAAATTCCCGCTGGTTGCCAAGATTCTTGATAATCACCTCTTTCTTGACGATGACCAATAGGAGAACAGAAAATAGTAGCAGCGTCCCATTGTTTAATAGTTAATAAAGTAATTTCAATTTCAAAGTCGATAAATTCTTCAATAATTACTCTTTGACTATCACCACGAGAACCAGCACAAGCATAATTCCAAGCTTTTACAACTTCTTCTTTATTTTTAACTATAGATTGTCCCTTACCAGAAGATGACATCACAGGTTTTACCACATTAGGAAAACCAATGCGATCGCTAACCGTTATTAACTCATTTAAAGATGAAGCATAACCATATTTTGCTGTGCGTATACCTAATTCAGTATGAGCTAACTCCCTAATTCTATCCCGGTTCATGGTATAATTTGTCGCTGCAGCAGTGGGAATGACAGTAATACCACGTTGTTCAAATTCTGCTAGCTTTTCTGTTCTAATGGCTTCAATTTCCGGTACAATAAAATCTGGTTGATATTTGCTGACAATAGCTTCTAAATCATCACCACTCAACATAGAAATTACTTCATTACAATCAGCAACTTGCATTGCTGGAGCATTTTCATAACGGTCAACAGCAATAACTTTATTACCCAAACGTTGAGCCGCGATCGCAAACTCTTTACCTAGTTCTCCTGAACCAAGCAGCATGATTTTTTGCGGTAATTTTAAAGATTTTCTCATAAATTTAATTCGGTTAATTATCAAGTAATAAGGTACGTAATTAATCCCGCATTAAATATCATCTGACCAATGTTTTAATTTTCTACCGCTTTGTTTGTAAATCTTTACCTAATGGTTGTGATTAATAATGTAGAGATGTACATGAAGATAGAAGGAAGAGGGAAGAGCCGAAGTTAAACTCACGCTTAAAACTGTGAGATTAAAATCCGGACATCAAAATTCCTAGTACTCCACCAAGGTAACTATGCCAGGTAAATGGTAAGAAAAAAGTTTTTTCTCCGCCTGCTCCCCACTGCTGCCCCCACCCGGGCTACGCGTTTCAAATTATTCTTGGTATTTTAAATCACAAAAACCTTAATCAATTCATAACCCAAATTAGAAAAAACTTAGTTACAATCACAAATAACTATGCCTTCTTGAAGTCAGAAGTTGACTAATATTGCATAGGAGTAATTCTGATGACGGGGTGAAATTGTACACAGAATTACAGATATTCAGATTTCATGCTTCTACCAAGTCGTGAATAAACTGTTGTTTTTCTCTCAATGAAGGGAATTATAAGTAGAGGTTTATTCAGTTGTATTTTGGAGTAAATAGAAATGTTGAAGAATACTCGGCTAAAGGCTAATCTTACAAAAGTGTTCCCAGCCCTTGGAGGAGTTGCTTTCGCAGCACTAATATTCGGTGGAATTGAGGTACCACTATCAAGCAACTCTGAAAGTGTGTCTGATTCTGTGATTGTATTAGGATCAAAGCCTGTAAATGCAGCCTCGGATGTAGCTGCCATGGAGAGATCCGTTCATCAACAAATTAATCAATATCGTCGTAGCCAAGGTTTACCACCCTTAACATTGGACAGTCGTATAAGCGCGATCGCAAGAGTACACAGTAAAAAGATGGCAGATAAACAGGTAGCTTTCGGACATAGTGGTTCGGGTTCCCGCTATAAAGAGATTTCTAAGTTAATTAGCTGGAGGGGTGTAGCGGAAAATGTTGCTTATAATATGGGCCATCAGAATCCTGGAAACGTTGCTGTCAATGGTTGGAAGAAAAGTCCCGGGCACAATAGAAATATGTTAGGTAAATATCAGGTAACTGGTATTGGGATTGCGAAAAATTCTAAAGGTGAATATTATTTCACCCAGCTTTTTGTTAATCCGCAGTAGTTAAGGATGGCAATACCCTATAAGGGTATCGCTACAATTACAAAGCCCACATTCGTGGGCTAAAATCCTTGCGTCTGAAAGTACAAAAGCAAAAGCACCAGCCAAACCCAACAGAAGTTTCGGTTATTGCAATAAGTAGTCGTGCAAAATTAATTTAACATTCTGAAAACTTCAAGTTCCTGCGATTGCTTCGTTCCATTCCCTAAGAGGGAACACTAAGCCCTTCGGGCATACTTCGTGAACGTGAACGCAATGACAATACACAATTAATTTTGCTTAGGTACTTAATCAATTTCATACATCATTGGCAGAAACGCCAAATTTACTTTACTTCTAACTTAGATTTTTAGCGTACCTAAATGTTCCTGCATTACAAATGTAGGTAAAATTTTTCGTTGACTTTTCACGGAAACAACTCTCCACGTTCCTGTTCATACAATCTTTTTCTCTTCATCATTCCAATCCCAGTTTGGATATTGCTCGCCGAGAGCTTATATTCTCTGAGCAAAGTCCTAAATGTGACTGTTCATACAGCGAGTTTTTACCGGAAATGGTATGTTCAATCCCTATCAAAATTTCAATATATTTTTCTGGAACGTATAAAAAAACATCTAAAATACCGTGAAAAAAATACTCATCCTCGGAGCTAATCCCAAAAATACAACTAGCCTGCGTTTGGATGAAGAAGTGCGAGAAATCAAAAACGCACTTCAATTATCTCCCAATCGAGATGATTTTCAAATCATCACTGAATCAGCAGTACGAGTTGATGATTTAATCCCATTTTTATCTAACCATCAACCAAGAATTGTTCACTTTTGTGGCCATGGTATGGGTACTGATGGATTAGCTTTTGAAGATAATTCTGGGCAAATGCAACTGGTAAGTACACAAGCCCTAGCAAAGTTATTTAATTCCTTTGAGCAACAGGTTGAATGCGTTTTACTCAATGCCTGTTATAGCGAATCACAAGCTACTGAAATTCATCAACATATTGATTGCGTGATTGGGATGAATAAAGCGATTGGTGATAAAGCGGCAATTCAATTTAGTGTCGGATTTTATACTGCTTTGTTCTCTGGAATGAGTTATAAAGATTGTTTTGATATGGGTTGTACTTCTATTGATTTGCAGAGAATTCCTGAGTATTCAACTCCTGTAATTAAAATTCGGCAGCGTCGGGAACCAATAAATCCTCCAACATCTGACAAGGAATCTGATGGAAAACAGATAAATCAAACAAATCAAAATCAAACCAATACGGCGAATGAAAATACTGTCAGTGGAGATTTTAACTTTTCACCAAAGCAAGAAGAAACCAATGATACTTAGAGAATAAAAAGTATAATTTTATATTATATTTGGCGGTTGAAACGGCTTCGCAC
>DESS01000117.1:6169-12005 GCA_002361335.1 Richelia sp. UBA3308 | reverse complement strand
TGTCCCACGTTATTTTAGGTATTACAAGTTCAAGGAAATGCACGCTCAGACTCGAAACGGAGCTTTAAATGCATCCTTCAAACCACTGCCACCTTCGATTAAATCAAAGCTTTCGTAAAAAGCCTCGATCAAATTTCCTTCCCTAACTGCGATCGCAGCTTCAGATTTACCATCTTCAAATTCAGCGAGCTTAAATGCTGTACTGAGTGCGTCGAGGTAATTTTCTTGTTTCAAATCCTCAATAATGTTTAACCAATCTTGTGCATGTTTGAATTTTCCTAAAGAAAGAAGTTCAGATAATGCATCGAGATATTGCCCATCTTTAACTGCCCAAATTGTATCAACCCATTGGCTGTTGATGCTCTTCCCATTTTATTAAAGCTTGTGTAATTGAAACAGCTTTGTCTAGTCAGTTATATGAATTTATATGTAGAGACGTAGCAATGCTACCTCTATTTTGAATTCTAAAAACAGTTAATATCAAGTTCTCTTGAACCTCATGGACTGTAATATAAAATATTGACAAACAATCTAGTAAAAACAAGATAGTTCACTGTAGATTTATACGTAGGCAATAACCCTGAGCTAGAGTTCGCCGAAGTCATAGCTATCTGTGAGAATCTATGGGCAAGTTAGTCATCTTAAAGTTAGGAGAGGGAAACTTTGAACAAGGGTTTCCCGTGACTCTGCAAATTGGTGACGAAAATGCTCGCCCTAGTTTGGAAATTACCGGTAAGCTACCCCCAAATCCAGAAATTACCCACAATTATCACCGATGGCAATCTATTTACCGTAATCTCAGATTACCATCTCGCGTCAAAGGTTTACCAAAGCAAGCTATTCAAGTCCCCACTCTAGAACAATGTCAACAGGCAACAGAAGAATTTAAACTAGGTTTTAATAGTTGGCTTGCCTCCGATTCTTTTCGTGCCATCCGCGAAAAATTGCTGGAAAAACTGACACCAGGGGATGATATACGCATACTCATACAAACGAAAGAGTTAGGATTACAAATACTACCTTGGCATCTTTGGGATTTATTAGAACGCTATCCCAAGGCAGAAATCGCTTTAAGTGCCCCCAGCTACGAACAAATTAATAAAGTTCAAAATATTGGTGACAAAGTAAAAATATTAGCAATATTGGGTAACAGTGAAGGAATTGATACCCAAGCTGACCGCGAAATATTAGAAAAATTACCGAATGTAAAAGTCACTTTTTTAGTGGAACCAGAACGGAGAGATATTAGCGATCGCTTGTGGGAACAGGATTGGCAGATTCTATTTTTTGCCGGGCACAGCGCGACTCAAACCAATGCAACGGGGAAAATTTACATTAATAAAACTGAAAGTCTGACAATTAGTGAGTTAAAATATGCTTTAAAAAAAGCAGTAGAACGAGGATTGCAATTAGCGATTTTCAACTCCTGTGATGGTTTGGGATTGGCAAGGGAGTTTGGCAATTTAAATATTCCCCAAATTATTGTGATGCGAGAGCCAGTACCCGACAAAATCGCACAGGAATTTTTGAAATATTTCTTGCAAGCCTTTGCAGGGGGAGACTCTTTATATTTATCTGTACGTCAGGCAAGAGAAAGATTACAGGGATTGGAAAATCAATACCCCTGTGCTACTTGGTTGCCAGTCATCTGTCAAAACCCTGCTGAAATACCCTTGTCTTGGCAAAGTTTATATATAAATACAAGTATAAAAGCACCCAGTGTTTCCAAATTTGTACCTGAATTTACTCACGCAAAACAAATTCCCAATCGACTTGGCTTTTTAGCAATACTGCCTATTAGCATCGGAATTACTATATTATTGATGGCAGTGCGATATCTCGGATTTTTGCAACCTCTGGAACTGAAGGCGTTCGATCAATTAATGCAATTGCGCCCTGCTGAAAAACCGGATTCCCGTCTACTAGTGGTAACAGTGACTGAAGACGACGTAAGGGCACAACAATGGGAAAAACGAAGAGGTTCCTTATCTGATAAATTCCTTGTTCAACTGTTGAAAAAATTAGAGTCATATCAACCAGCAGCGATTGGTTTAGATATATACCGGGATTATCCAGTACACAAGGATTATCCCCAATTAGCAAAACTGATGCAAGATAGCCGGTTTGTAGCAGTTTGTAAAGTTAGCAATCCCAGGGGTAAATCGGGTATTGCTCCACCCCCAGAAGTTTCCTCAGACAACTTGGGTTTTAGCGATATTCTTCTTGATGATGATAATGTAGTGCGTCGGCATTATTTAGCCCTAAATCCTCCTCCTTTTTCTGCTTGTAATACCTTCTACGCTTTGAGCGTGCAATTGACTTTACGTTACCTCGATCGCAAAGGAATTAATTTACAATTTACTCAAGAGGGTGCATGGCAATTAGGCAAGTTAAAGTTTAAACCTTTAGAAGCACATGGTGGAGGCTATCAAGGAATTGATGCATTTGGACACCAAATTTTACTAAATTATCGTTATTCTCCATCTCCCGAAAACATTGCCCCACAAATTAGTTTGGCAGATGTGTTAGCAGGTAAACTAAACCCTGCAGCGGTGAAAGATAAGATAGTTCTGATTGGTACGACAGCCGAAAGTTTTCGGGATTACTCTTTGACTCCCTATAGGTTTAAAGGAAAATCACACGAAATAGCAGGAGTATTTCTCCAAGGGCAAATGGTGAGTCAATTGTTGAGTGCTGCTTTGGATGGGCGTGCACTACTAAGTTATTTTCCAATATGGGCTGAGTGGATTTGGGTTTGGAGTTGGGGATTTAGTGGTAGTTTGATTGCTTGGTATCTGCGACGAGGTAGTTATTTAGTATTAGGGGTTGGGGTAGGGTTGATTGTTTTGTATGGTAGTAGTTTTATTTTATTAAGTTACCAAGGCTATTGGGTTCCTTTAGTTCCTGCTGGCTTTACTTTTGCAGCTACTACAATCGTCTGTAGAATTAAGAATTTATAATGCCCGAATTTAGAATTTAAAATTGGGCATGGGGCATGGGGCATGGGGCATGGGGCATGGGTGATAACTAACAACTAATAACTAACAACTAATAACTAATAACTAATAACTAATAACCAACAACTAATAATGATAAAAATACAATTAACTACTGCTCTAGTAATAACTGTCTTAAGTAATTTCACTGTTTTATCACCAATAAATGCACAATTAACTACATCTAAAAATAACTCAATTAACTTTAATCCACCACCGCCACCACCCGACCGAAGTGCCGCAGGAGACCGAGGACAAGCAGCTAGTAGGGGATGCGGTAATGGTACGCAATCTGTGATGGCATTGGTTCCCGATTACAAACAAACCATTAACTTGGAAGGAGGAGAAAAAATTCCAGTTACGAAAATTTGGGGTTTAACAACCGAGGATTATCCTACTTTTTGGTTTGTTGTCCCTTATGAAAAATCATCTATTACAAAAATGGAATTTGTGATCAAAGATGAATCCCAAAAACCTAGTAAAACTATATATAAAACTCTTTTAAATAAACCAGAAATTCCGGGGATTATCGGCGTTTCTACCAACAGAGCCACCGAAGCACTACAAATTAGCAAAACAAAACACCAAAAAAATTATCATTGGTTTTTGAAAGTAAGAGTCAAATGCAACCCACAACAACCAGCACAATTACAGGCAGTTGATGGATGGATTGAACGAATTAGCTTAAATTCTAGCCTTGCACAGCGTCTACAAAAGGCAACACCAAAGCAACAAGTCGCACTTTATGCAGAAAACGGCATGTGGCACAATTCCCTGACAACTTTAGCAAAACTCCGTCTTGCTAAACCCAAAGATACTTCATTATTATCAGACTGGACAAGTTTGCTAAAGTCCGAAGAACTCCATCCCTTTGCTAACTACCCCCTACTCAACTGTTGTGAAGCTCAATAAAATGATTGAATCCCTTATAAAACAATACTTATTACCTTGATATTTTTGACTTTTGACGAAGGCCCAGCGGTATAGCCAGCTTCTCTATAATTACCTGAGAAAAAAATTTATGAAAAATACGTTACAAAATTTAGTAAAATAACGTTAACGATAAAATAAGTATTTTTTCTCATTGACATCATGGCGGAACATTTTCCTTGGTTAACCGCAATAATTTTATTCCCACTCCTTGCTTCTTTACTCATCCCCTTTATACCGAGTAAGACAGGTAATCGCGTGCGATGGTATGCCACTGGCGTGGGTATGGCAGATTTTTTAATGATGTGTTACGCCTTTTGGCACAATTACGATGCAAGCAGTGCAAGTTTTCAATTAGCGGAAAGTTATGCCTGGGTGCCTCAGTTGGGTTTTAACTGGGCTGTTTCCGTCGATGGTTTGTCAGTTCCTTTGGTACTTTTGGCGGGATTTGTGACGACACTGGCTATGTTTTCAGCTTGGCAAGTCGATCGCAGGTCGCATTTATTCTATTTTCTAATGTTGGTGCTGTATTCGGCACAGATTGGGGTATTTGTCGCCCAAGATTTAATGTTGTTCTTTATTATGTGGGAAGTTGAATTAGTTCCCGTATATTTACTGGTTAACATTTGGGGTGGTAAAAACCGACGTTATGCAGCAACTAAGTTCATACTCTACACTGCAGCCGCTTCTATATTTATTTTAGTCGCTGCGATCGCCATGGCTTTATATGGTGGCGACAATGTAACTTTTGATATTGCTACTTTGGCGACGAAGGATTATTCCTTGGGTTTGGAATTATTACTTTATGCAGGATTATTAATTGCATTTGGTGTGAAATTAGCAATCTTCCCTTTACATACCTGGTTACCAGATGCTCATGGGGAAGCTTCCACTCCCGTATCGATGGTTTTGGCTGGCGTATTGTTGAAGATGGGTGGATATGGACTAATTCGCCTAAATTTAGAACTTCTTAGCGATGCACACATTTATTTTGCACCAGTTTTAGCAACTCTTGGAGTAGTTAACATTATCTACGGCGCTTTAAACTCCTTTGCTCAAACTCATATGAAGCGACGTTTGGCTTATTCGTCAGTTTCTCACATGGGATTTGTGTTGCTGGGTATCGCTTCCTTCACCGACTTGGGAATCAACGGCGCAATGTTGCAAATGATTTCCCACGGTTTAATTGCATCAGTACTATTCTTCCTAGCTGGCGTAACTTACGACCGTACCCATACAATGAAAATGCATGATATGGGTGGAATTGGGCAAGCAATGCCAAAAGTTTTCGCTTTAACTACAATGGCTGCCATGGCTTCCTTAGCTCTTCCTGGAATGAGCGGCTTTATCAGCGAACTTTCGGTATTAATTGGTGTCAGCACCAGCGATATTTACAGTTCCACATTTTGTACTGTAACCGTCTTCCTGGCTTCAGTAGGAATTATTCTCACCCCAGTTTATCTACTTGACTTGTTGAAACAGGTATTTTACGGCAAAGGGAAAGTTACCTGTGAAATTGGTAATGCTAAATATGAGAACTTAGAAGCAGAAGGTACGGCTTGTTTCGGTACCGATTGCGTTTTACCTGGTGAGTCAGTTTACAGAGATGCAAGCCCCCGTGAAGTGTTTATTGCAGCTTGTTTCTTAGTTGTAATCATCGGCATCGGATTTTATCCAAAAGTCGCGATGCAAATGTACGATGTGAAAACAATAGCGGTGAATGCTCAAGTGCGGCAATCCTATAGTGAAATAGCACAAAGTAATCCTGGTGTTTATGCGAAAGGATTTTTAACACCGGAAATTGCTGAAGCGGAAGTTGCTCCGGTTTTGGGGACATTGAAATAGGATTGCTTAACTCAAGATGAAATTTCCAGCATATTTCATGTTTTGATCGGTACATTCTCACGGGC
>DESS01000117.1:0-6146 GCA_002361335.1 Richelia sp. UBA3308 | reverse complement strand
GGATGCTCCGCAGTCGCTCATGGGGGAGACCCCCAAGACCGCGCTGCTCTCCGTACCACAAGAGTTTTCTAAAATTTTTGCGGTACCTCATTTACCTGCAAAATGCTATATCTTCCTATTCAACAACAATTACTTTTAACTAAGAGGATGGGTTGTTTCAATCATCTCCAGTAAAATGCCGAACAACCCATCCAAATCCCCAATAAAATGTTCTCCTGCTTCAATATCCACTTTCTTCTCAATCAACCTCAAAAATTTCCAATTACTTCCCGTTGTAATCACACCATAGATACAAGGAATCTGATTCTGCTTCCGTTGATTAAAAATTTGTGCCGCTACCATCTCGGCAATACACTGGGCAATACCAGACTTAATATTATCATTCTTCGCTTCGACTAACGCTACCACCGGAGCCGTCACCTCCAATTGTTTTGGGGAATAACTGATAATAAAATCACATCTTCCAGTCAAACCCTTAGCCTTTTCCACACTAAAATCCACTCCAGAGAAAAAGCTAATTTGACGATTAAAGTACTTTCTTAGCTCAACCATAATTGGAGCTATAATTAATTCAGAACGTGCCTTTTCGGTGTCAATATCCAAAGCCAAAGGTATATTTTCCTCTAAAATTTCTCTTAATAATTGGCTAGGTGTGACAGGTTTAATATCCTTAAAAATTTCCACTCGTTCTTGTAATATTAAGCTAAATTCAGATTCTAATTGTGACAGGGTAAATTCGCCGTCAGACATTGTTTTAAACCAAACCAAGGCTTTTTTGTCTATGATACACAAGACAGGCAAAAATTAAGTCTTGATTGTAGCTAATATAATGCCCATAAAAAAATTAGCAAGATGAATGCAATAGGAATACAATGGGAGGAATACCTAAAACAAAGGCATATAACCAATAATCTATACAAATTAATTTTATTCTGAGATACAATTCCAAAAATCTATTTATATTAAATTCTTTTCTGTTTTGTAGCCTGAAAATAGAAACAATTTAATTTATTTATATAAACTGCATAGAAAGAGACGTTAGGCACGGTAACGTCTCTACATCAAAAATTTCTAATATCATTTAGTTTATTAATTAATCACTAACAATCGCATTCATTCTCTGGCGATATGTTTTAATTATTGATTGAATGCGAGCTTTTTGTTTTGGTGTTAACCTCATAGATTGAAGTAATTGTCTTCTTCCTTGGCGGGTTTTTAAGGATTGTATAACTTGACTGCGTTGCGCTCTACTTAAGACGTTAGCAATTTCTTGAAATGCTCGATTGCGAATGGCATCTACTTGTTTGCGCTCTTGTGGAGTGAGTCTTTTGTAAACACGTGGTAATGCGTATCCTGTTGCTTGTATTGTCAGGGGAACTAAAATATAATTAGGTATTGCTTCGGCTTTTTTGGTAGAAATTCCAGTTAAAAATATGCTGAGAACTGAGGCGGTAAAAAATACGGATAGACGCTTTGTAGATTTACTAAACATTGAGAAAAACCCCTTAATTTATTGTCGATTTTGGATTTTAACATTGTTTCGGATTTTGGATTTGTGGTTTAATCCTTTCTCAATACCCAGATTTCACAAGTTATAGCACGCTCGTTTTTATTTTGAGTACAGTACTATATTTTAAAACTCTTGTGGTACGGGCATCGCAAGCCGCGTCCAAATATAGCTCATAAAGATGAAACATGCTGTAAAATTTGCTAACTTTTATCTAAGATTTTCAAGGTTCCCATCTATAATTAGTCAAACTTGTTAAAATATGGTCTTGCCATTGATTATTAATTAATAAATAATCTCTAGCATAACCTTCCACCACAAATCCTAACCTTTTCAGTAAATTACCGCTCTTTTGATTGTGAGGCATATAATTTGCCATAATGCGGTGCATTTTTAATTCTTCAAATACATAATCAATGCTTGCTTGTAGGGCTTCTGTCATATAACCCTTACCTTGTTCTTTTTCTGCTAAACTGTAACCAACCGTACAAAATTGTGCGGCACCTCGAATAAAAGTTCCGAAATTAATTACTCCAATGATTGTAGACTTGGTTTGAGAAAAAATCACCAATCTTAAAGATTGTCCTTTCATAAATTCGCTCACTGCTATTTCTAGTTCATTATTCCAATATGCTTCGGTAAAAAAAAATTCCGACCATATAGGATAAAAAGGAGTCAGATAAGCTTTATTGTCAGTGTAATATTTGAGAATTAGTGGTACATCTTCTTGACTAGCCAGTCGTAGTAATAGACGTTTGGTAACAATGTACGGCTGTTGCAATTGCATTTGTTTATTCTCAGATATTATTGTCAGAGCGCAATATGTTTTAATTAAAACTATTAATTAAAACTATTAATTAAAACTATTAAGAACACATTTGGGATTGTCCCACTTTTCTCATACCTGCTGCAACTGGATCAAATTTTTTATTAAATAAAGTGTAATTGTTATAACAAGAATTTTTCAGATTAGCGTTGCTTAATTTAGCTTTACGTAAATCGGCACCACGCAAATCTGTATTCTCAAGATTAACTCCTTGTAAGTCGTTAAACCGCAAATCTATTCCTTGTAGGTTGACTCCGGCTAAGTTTAAACCCATTAATAACGATACTTTTTTTTGTGCTGATATTTTGAGTAAATTGGTATCTTGTAAAAATAGGATGGCAAAACGCTTGCGTATGGGGTCGAGTTCCTCTAAAGTAGCTTGAGTCATGGCTCGAAAAGTTCCTACTTTTTTTCTAATGACTTGGGGATTTTCTTTAAGAATTGTTGCTGTCATGGTTTTAAGATAATCTGACAGCACGGCTTGACGATGTATATCCCTAGTTATTGCTATATTTCCTTGGTTTGTGGTTAATTGATATGCTGGTTGATCAAACCGCAGCAGAAAAGTACCAATGCTAAGAATTAAAAAGATAACAATAGCTATGACCATAAAAATCAGCCGATGATAAGCTTTTTTGCTATTTTTACCGGAATTAATCGTTGATTTAAAGTTTTCAACCTTGCGGAAGAAATAACCCCCTAATTTACTAGATGGATTTGTATCATATGCTTCGTCTAATTTGATAATTTGCTGAGATCGTGTATTCATCGTTTTAGTAAAATAAAAATAGATTGTAGCCTAGTTAACTTTTATCTCTAGGCAATTCCTTTCCTTACATAATTTACCAGAGCATTTTGAGAAAAAAAGTAGGGTAAAGAATTAATTTTTAATTATTAATGATGAACCTTAACAAAGTAGAGTAAATGGGGACAAGGAAACAAGGGGACAAGAGGAGAAGAGAAAGGGATAAAAAAATGAAAATTAAATAATTAAATCCTTTTATTTTTAGCTGATAATTGATAATTGATATTTGATAATTGTAAAAAGGATTATTTGTTCTGTGGGAATACGCTACGATTGGCAAGAAGCAGAAATACGGGCAATATATGATACGCCTTTGCTAGAGTTAATTTACCAAGCTGCTAGCATTCATCGCCAGTACCATGATTCCACAAAGATACAGGTATGTAAACTGGTATCGATTAAAACCGGCGCTTGTCCCGAAGATTGTAGTTACTGCGCTCAATCTTCCCGCTATAAAACAGAAGTCAAGCCCCAGTCTCTTTTAGATAAGCAAACAGTAGTTGATATCGCCAAAGGAGCTAAAGAAAGCGGTGTCAGTCGGGTTTGTATGGGTGCTGCCTGGCGGGAAGTGCGAGATAATTCTCAATTCGAGCAAGTTCTAGAAATGGTAAAAGAAGTGACAGCATTAGATTTAGAAGTATGCTGCACTTTAGGAATGCTCAATTCTGACCAAGCAAAGCGTTTAGAAGATGCTGGACTTTACGCTTATAATCATAATCTCGATACTTCACAAGATTATTACAGTACGATTATTACGACTAGAACTTATGGCGATCGCCTTAAAACCATCGACAATGTTCGTCAAACCAATGTTACTGTATGTTCCGGCGGTATTCTTGGTTTAGGGGAAACCATTGACGATCGCATTTCGATGTTATGTACTTTATCACAATTAAAACCCCATCCAGAATCCGTACCCATCAACATACTTTCTCAAGTACAAGGTACACCTTTAGAAAATCAACCCGATGTCCCCATTTGGGAAGTTGTCAGAGCGATCGCCACAGCCCGTATTGTAATGCCAAGTTCTGATGTTCGTTTGAGTGCGGGGAGATCCAGACTTTCCCAAGTCGAACAAGCATTATGCTTCATGGCAGGGGCAAATTCCATCTTTTCCAGCGACGACGGAAAGATGTTAACCGTTACCACACCTTGCCCCGGATACGATAGCGATAAACAATTGTTAGACTTGCTAGGCTTGGAAATGCGAGAAAGTAGATCGAAGGTTAAAGTTTAATCACAATAAGGAAGGAAGGGAACAAGGGGACAAGGGGATGGGGTGAGTATGGTATCTTGCAATGCCCAATTCCCAATACCCAATTCCCAATGCCCCATAACTAATGGTTCAATATAAAAATGAATGATTGATTCAACGATTGTGGAGAAAAGTAAATGCTAGCTGTAGTTTCATATATTGGTTTCTTAGTTTTGTTTATCGGCATCGCCGCTGGTTTACTCTTCGGCTTGCGTGCTGCCAAAATACTCTAATTTTGGGAATAGGGAATAGGGCATGGGGCATGGGGCATGGGGCATTGGAGAAGAGTTAGGAGTTTAAGTGTTTCCCCTTGTCTCCTTGTCTCCCATGCCCCCATCCCCCCATCTCCAAAATTACGATACAATATATTGCACGGGGGCTTGTATAGGTTAAAGCGATGTTTTCTACGATAAATGTAAATCTACCGTCGTCTTCTTATGAAATTGCAATAACGCCGGGAGGTTTGGATAAGCTGGGCGATTGTATGAATGGTTTGCAGTTGGGGAAGAAGGTGTTGTTGGTTTCTAACCCAACGGTTTTTGAACATTATGGAAAAAGTGCTTTAAATTCTCTCGAAGCTGCTGGTTTTGATGTATGTAGCTGTATTTTGCCCGATGGAGAACAATATAAAAATTTAAAATCTATACAAAAAATATACGATACTGCTCTGGAAAATCGCGTAGAACGCTCCTCGACGATGGTGGCTTTGGGAGGTGGCGTAATTGGCGATATGACGGGTTTCGCTGCGGCAACTTGGCTGCGAGGAATTAAGTTTGTCCAGGTGCCGACTTCCCTTTTGGCAATGGTGGATGCTTCGGTGGGCGGTAAAACTGGTGTTAATCATCCCCAAGGAAAAAACTTAATTGGGGCTTTTCATCAACCGCGTTTGGTATTAATCGATCCAGATGTGCTGAAAACTTTACCGGAAAGAGAATTACGCGCCGGTATGGCAGAAGTAATAAAATATGGTGTAATTTGGGATGCTGATTTATTCCAAGAGATGGAAAAGTGCGAAAATCTTCACCAAATCGAATATTTGATGGCTCCAATGTTTGGTGGAGATAAATCTTTAAATAAATCTTTAATCGATTACATATTAATGCGCTCTTGTCAAGCAAAAGCTGATGTTGTTAGCAAAGATGAGAAAGAAGCGGGATTGCGAGCAATTCTTAATTATGGACATACTATTGCTCACGCTGTGGAAAGTTTGACTGGTTACAGTTTAGTAAATCATGGTGAAGCTGTGGCGATCGGTATGGTAGCAGCAGGAGAAATTGCTGCAAAATTGGGAATGTGGCAAGCCGAAGAGGTGGAAAGACAAAATATTTTGATTGAAAAAGCTGGTTTACCAACTAAATTGCCAGCAGGTTTAGATATTGAAGAGATAATCCAGGCTTTGCAATTAGATAAGAAGGTGAAAGCAGGTAAAGTAAGGTTTATATTACCAATACAGATTGGTGCAGTGAGAATTACTGATGAAGTGCCATCGGATGTTATTCGTGAGGTGTTACAGGAGATGAGGTAAATTTTTGTAGAGACGCAAGGGTATCGCGTCTGGGACATTTAAATTCTGGCGTTGCCTACTCAGTGAATGAATTTAGATTTTGAGACGTAGCAGTGCTACGTCTCTACACGGGTTTCGGTTATCCAAAAAAATCAATTCATATTTCTTTTCAGCAACGCCAACAAAACCGCTTCTTCAAGGGTTTAAAAATTATTAGTCCACGCAGGTGGAGTTATGTCCTAGTACACT
>DESS01000011.1 GCA_002361335.1 Richelia sp. UBA3308 | reverse complement strand
TTACTCGTTACTCCTTACTTGTTACTCCTTACTCGTTACTTGTTACTCGTTACTCGTTACTCCTTACTCGTTATTTGTTACTCGTTACTCATTAGTTGTTATTTGTTAGCAATCCATGCCCCAATTCTTAATTCTTAATTCTTAATTCTCTTCGGCCCAATTAACTTATTTAAGCGCTTCTTAAGGCTACAATTGGATCGAGTTTAGCGGCGCGACGTGCGGGAACAACACC
This sequence comes from Richelia sp. UBA3308, assembly GCA_002361335.1. Classification (GTDB taxonomy): domain Bacteria; phylum Cyanobacteriota; class Cyanobacteriia; order Cyanobacteriales; family Nostocaceae; genus Rivularia. Next base: position 4,353 of record DESS01000011.1, on the reverse strand, counting down.
GAAAAATAAACCGATAGCACCAGAAATTCCCACAGCCGAAATAATTGCGATCGAAGAAATTCCGGCTTCAAAGGGACTAAAAGCTGCCACTAACATAATGCCGCTAACGCCAACTGCAGTACCAATTAAACCACCAACAGCAGAAACAATTACTGCTTCAATCATGAACTGTAATAAAATATCTTGTTGAGTAGCACCAATTGCTTTTCTGAGTCCGATTTCTTGAGTTCTTTCAGTCACAGAAACCAGCATAATATTCATGATGCCGATGCCGCCGACAAATAAAGAAATACCCGCAATTGCAGCTAACATAATTGTTAATGCACCAGTTATTTGACCAACTGTTTGCTGTGCTTCTTTTTGAGAACGAACGGTAAAATCATCTTCACCAGTTATTTTATGTCGCAAACGCAATAAATTCTTAATTTGAAATTCTGCCGCATCTACAGTGTTGCGATTGGTTGCAGAAACTACAAGGTAATCTAAGGCAATACCATAGGGAGAATTTTTTCCTACAAGTCGGTTTGCTGAGGTTGTTATGGGTATTAATGCCGCTTCATCGTAATTAGCACCTCCCAATCCCGAACCTTTACCTTCGAGTGTTCCAATAATTTGAAAGGTGGTATTTTTTATCCGCAGTTGTTTTCCTACAGGATTGCCATTACCAAAAAGTTTTTCTGTTAAATCCGCACCAAGTACAACTACTTGATTGCTGCGTTTGATGTCTATTTCATTGAAAAAACGTCCTTTGGCGATTTCAAAATCCCGTACAAGTGGAAAGCCTGGCGTAGTGCCAATTATATTTACATCGGTGTTTCTATTACGATAAGTCACTACATATCTTCGATTTAACTCCGGCGCAACTCCTGCTACTGTGGGAACTTGAGTTTGAATAGCTTGAGCATCTGCCAATACCAAAGTTTTAGGAATCTCAAAGGTAATCCGTTGAGTTTCTTGATTTCCTGGAATTACAAATAGTACATTTGGTCCCAGAGACTCTAATTGTTTGTTAACAAATTTTTGTCCGCCTTCACCAATACCAATCATGGCAATTACCGAAGCATTACCGATAACAATGCCTAACATGGTAAGGGCGCTACGTAATTTATTTGATAGCAGGGTTTTACCCGCCATTTGCACGCTTTCTACAAAATTCATATTTTAAGGTTAAAGGTTAAAAGTCAAAAGGCAAGAGGCACCATCTCAATACAGTTCGGATAAGCCCGAAAGGCTAGGGATGTTAATGGTTTTTCTCTCCCCCTGCTCCCCCTGCTTGTCCAATATGTCAATTTCTTAACAGAACCGTATTGCCTTCCATCTCCCTATGAATTACGACGTTTTTCTAACATTTTCTGGATTTTATAATCTTGCGGAGGGCTGGTAAAAATGCGATCGCCCATCTGTAATCCTTCTAGTATCTGAGTTTCATTTCCTACTTGGGAACCAATTGTGACTTCTCTAAATTTTGCTTTATTGTTTTTATCGGGTACTAAAACCCCTGTTTGACCTTTTTCTGTGACGATCGCAACTGTTGGTACCCATAAGGCGTTGACATCATCGCCTAAGAAAGTTAAGTTTACGTTTAAGCCGGAGCGCAGTTTGTCCCTACCTGTATTAATTGCAACTCGTACCTGAAATAAAGTTACTCCTTGTTCGTTTACTGCTTCAGGGGCGATAAGACGCACTTCTCCTTTGAAAACTTGGTCGGGATAGGCATCGGCAATTATATCTACTTGCTGTCCAACCTTGATTGTACCAATGTCGGCTTCGGGGACGTTTGCTAATACTTCTAATCCTCGTGCAAGGGCAACGATGGAACTAGATGTGGCTGATGCGCTGGTAGAAGCAGAAGTTGTGGGTGTAACAAATGCTCCGATATTGGCAAATTTTTGCGTGATAATACCTGGAAATGGGGCGCGGATAATTGTGTTATCTAGATTTACTTGTTCTGTTTTGAGCTGTGCTCGTGCTGCACTAACACCGGCTGCTGCTTGAGCAATTTCTTCAGGGCGGGAACCATTTTCTAATAAACGCAATTGAGCGCGTGCTTCTTCTACTGCTGCTTCGAGTCTAGCGATTTCTTCAGGGCGACTACCGCTTTTTAATAAAGATAATCTTTTTTGGGCTTCGAGTAAATTTGCTTGAGCAGTATTATCTTCGCTGACAAATTGATCTAGTTTTTCCTTTTCTACAGCTCCTTGACTATACAAGTTTCGATAACGTCTCACCTGTTCCTTAGTTAAATCTACTTTGGAAGAAGCGGCGTTTACCTGTGCTTGGGCTTGAGCAATTTCTTGGGGACGATTTCCCTCACGAGCTGCGGCTAATTGTGCTTGAACTTGTGTTAAACGTGCTTTGGCTTGAGCAATTTCTTGGGGACGAGAACCAGCTTTTTGTTGATCCAATTTTGCTTGAGCTTGAGCTAAATTGGCACGAGCTTGTAAAATTCTTGCCTGAATATCTGCACTATCCATTTTGGCGAGAATTTGCCCTTGTGTTACCCTGTCGCCTTGTTCTACATACAATTGGGTTAATGTGCCAGGATTTTTAGGGCTAATGTTCACATTTTGAACTGGCACAATTTTGCCGCTAGCATTCAAAATAATGGTAACTTTTTTTTCTTCTACAGAGACAGTAAGTTCTGTTATATCTTTTTTACTTGTTGCTTGATTAATAAATATATAGGTAGTTGTTGAGCCAACAAGTAAAATGCCTGCAGCAAACAAAACAATTAGCCAGCGAGGTAATTTTTTAACTTTACCAATTACGGGAATTTCTATGGGTGTAGCCATAACAGCAGCGATAAATATTGGAAAGAGTTTGGGTAAGTTAGATTAGAAGTTACAAGACGGAACTCATAGCCGATGGCAAAGTCGTATTAATACGGTGTTTGGTTTGGCCGGTGTAAACCAATATTCAAATATCTACCTTCGCGCTAGGCATTTCATCTCAAATTAAAAGGATAAAAAAAGATAAAAACCGATTCAGGAGCATTTGTAGTGCTGTTTTAATACTAGCCTTTTCAACTTGCAAATGACTTCACATTAAGGGGTGACTTTAGTCATGATTAATTTAGTTATTAACAAAACGGTAACCGAAATAGATGGGGTTCAAAGAACTATAGATATTTCGCAACCGGGCAGGAAAAGCGATAGTAAAGTTTCCATTTAAACAGTGCCTAGGGGTATAAATTACGTAGACAACACGCGTAAATTTGTAACTAGGTCCCGAGCTTTACCACTCCTGGCAAGGTTAGGACAGATCCAACAAAAGTGTAAAGACACCAACAAATAACGTAAGAAGAAAAGACAAATGACTGTAAAATTTAGCTGTCATCAACAGCCCAGATGGTTTAAGCTATCTGAAAGATTCTTTAATTTGTGGCAAAGAGGCGGTAGTGTGCCTAAACGAATTGGATTAATTTCTTTTCTATTTCTCTGTAGCTTTATTAGCGTGCCCAAGGTAAACGCCCAAGCATTAATTCCTCATACAGTGCAACTTGATGCAGCAAAGTTAGAACAACAAGGGTTAGTTCTGGCACAGGAAGCCGCACAACTTGCACAATTTCGTCAGTACGACTTGGCTATGCCACGGGCACGGTTGGCGACTCAACTTGCTCCCAAGAGTGATAAAGTATGGTTTCTTTTGGGGGGATTATATTTACAATCCAAAGAGCTTGATAAAGCCATTACTAGTTTACAAAAGGCACAAAGTCTTAATCCGAAAAATGCCGAGACTTATTTTGCTTTAGGTTCTGCTTATTTTCAAAAGCAAAATTACCAATCGGCAATTGGACTATACAAAGCTGGTTTAAAGATAAAACCCAACGATCCAGAAGGGTTATTTGATTTAGGCAATGCTTATTATATGCTGGGTAAATTACCCCAAGCTATTATCGAGTACAAAAAATCCATTGAGCAAAAGCAAGATTTTTGGCCTGCTGTTAACAATATTGGATTAATTTTTTACGAACAAGGGGATATCAAAAGCGCTATGAATCAATGGCAGCAAGCCATTGCAAAGGCGAACAATGTTAAACAACCAGCAGCCGAACCTCAATTAGCATTAGCTGTTGCTTTATACACTAGAGGCGACAAAGGCGAACGCCAAAGGGGTTTGGCAATGGGAGAAGCTGCACTGCGCCTCGACGAACGTTATGCCAATTTAGATTTTCTCAAGGAAAATCTTTGGGGTAATCGTTTACTATCGGATACCAAAAAATTCTTAGAATTACCCAGCATTCAAGCTGCTTTAAATGAACAACCCCTCTCCGAACCTACCGGACAATAGTTCTTACTTCGGTAATATTAATCGCGAGTTACCGTATTTTTTTATCTTTTTCAGGCTCGCTTG
>DESS01000013.1:1568-8254 GCA_002361335.1 Richelia sp. UBA3308 | reverse complement strand
GGTTTTGCTTGTGTAGCCGCGACTTCCAGTCGCCAGGAAAAGGTATCTCAAAAGCATTATAATAACTTCTCCAGTAGATGCAAGTTCAAACTGCAAATTTTCATTTGCTTTCACAAGCTTTTTAAAACCTTCCGCATCTAGTAGAGGAATATTTAACGCAATTGAATTCATCATAATAATTATGTTTTTTATTCCCAAATCTCATTCAAACTCAACTCAAAATCCGGTAAAACATCTTCACCCAAAATAGTTTCAGGATAATCTAAAGTTTCTACTTCTTTCCCTTGGCGATAAATATCTACTATGTTATTTTTAGGGTCAATTAACCAACCCAAACGAATTCCATTCTCGATATATTCTGCCATTTTTTTTTGCAGTCTTTTGAGAGAGTCGCTACTCGAACGAAACTCTACAACAAAATCAGGTGCCAGTGGCAAAAATTCTTCTTCTTGCTGCTGTTGTGTTAAATTATCCCATTTTTGATTACTTACCCAAGAAGCATCAGGAGAATATACAGCACCATTAGGTAAAGTAAAACCTGTAAAAGAATCAAAACTAATTCCTAAGCCAGTTTTTTCAATCCAAGTTGTTAATTGAGTTATGATTACTGAGTTTTGATTATCCTTCAAAGGTATTATCATAACTTCTCCGGTAGACGCACGTTCAAGCCGCAAATTTTGATTGGCTAAACAAAGTTTTTTAAACCCTTGTGCATCTAATTTAGGAATATTTAATGCAATTGTATTCATAACTCTTACAAATTAAAATCTACTAAGTACGTCAGCAAGAAAAATTATATAGGACTTACAGCCTTTGAAGTAACCGCTTTGCAGAAGTCAAAAGTCAAAAATTATAACAACCAACAACTAACTCCTCCCAACCAACTTATCTCTTAATTGCTTAATTCTATCTCTAAACTTCGCGGCTGATTCAAATTCCAGATTTTTCGCAGCTTCTTTCATCTGGGTTTCTAAATTATTAATTAACTGGGGAATATCTTCTAACGGTATTTCATCAACATGTTCATCTACCACTTGCAAATCTTGTGTATTCAACCGCCGTGACACTTCTAAAAAAGATAAAATAGCATTACTGGATTTCTTTTTCACAATCGGCTGCGGAGTAATATTATGCATTTTATTGTATGCCATTTGAATCCCGCGACGACGTTCGGTTTCATCGATCGCTTTGATCATGCTATCGGTTAACTTATCAGCATACAAAATAGCTTGTCCTCTGACGTGACGTGCTGCTCTACCAATAGTTTGAATCAAAGAACGTTCGGCACGCAGGAATCCCTCTTTATCAGCATCTAAAATCGCTACTAAAGAAACCTCCGGTAAATCCAATCCTTCCCGTAATAAATTAACACCAACCAATACATCAAATACACCATCGCGTAAATCTTGAATAATCTCAATTCTTTGAATCGAATTTATCTCAGAATGTAGATACCTTACCCGAATACCGTTATCTTCTAAATACTCCGTTAAATCCTCAGCCATACGCTTAGTTAACGTAGTAATTAAAACCCGTTCATCCCGATCTACTCGGTCTTTTATTTCTCCCAATAAATCATCAATTTGACCTTCAGTAGGACGTACCATCACTTCTGGATCAATTACTCCAGTTGGTCTAATAATTTGCTCGGCAATATTATCTTCAGAAATTTCTAATTCCCAATTTCCAGGAGTAGCAGAAACAAATATACACTGATTTACTTTTTCCCAAAATTCTTCTGCTTTTAAAGGACGATTATCAGCAGCACTAGGGAGACGAAAACCATGTTCAATTAATACTTTTTTTCGGGCTTGATCGCCATTGTACATCCCACGAATTTGGGGAACCGTAACGTGAGATTCATCGATTACTAACAGCCAATCTTTGGGAAAATAATCAACCAAACATTCTGGAGGTTCTCCTAGTTTTCTTCCCGCTAGATGACGGGAATAATTTTCTACGCCGTTACAATAACCAACCTGTCGCAACATTTCTAAATCATAGCGACTGCGTTGGTCTATACGTTGCGCTTCTAATAATTTACCAGCTTCTTCTAATTCTGCTTTACGTGCTTTTAATTCAGCTTCAATATCCCCACAAGCAATTTCTAATCTATCTTGGGGTGTGACAAAGTGACGGGCAGGGTAAAGATTCACCGCCGTCAAACTTTGCATAATTTCACCTGTAACCGGATCGATATAACGAATCGCATCAATTTCATCGCCGAAAAACTCAATCCTGATAATTCTATCTTCGTATGCAGGACCGATTTCCAACACATCGCCGCGAACCCGAAACCGTCCCCTACCCATTTCTATATCATTACGACTATACTGAACTGATACTAAAGATCTCAGTATTTCCCGTTGGTCTACTTCCATTCCCACTTGAAACGGAATTGCTGCATTTAAATACTCTGAGGGGATTCCTAAACCGTAAATGCAGCTAATTGAAGCCACAACAATTACATCTTTACGTTCAAATAAAGACCTTGTTGCAGAATGTCGCAACATATCAATTTCATCGTTAATTTGAGCCGTTTTTTCAATATAAGTATCAGTAACCGGAATATAAGCTTCTGGTTGATAATAATCGTAATAACTAATAAAGTATTCCACCGCATTCTCGGGGAAAAACTCACGCAACTCATTACAAAGCTGTGCCGCGAGAGTTTTATTATGAGCCAAAACAAGAGTGGGTTTACCTATTTTCTCGATCGCCCTGGCGATCGTATGAGTCTTACCCGTACCAGTTGCACCCAAAAGCGTTTGATAACGATTTCCTGCTTCAATACTTTCCACAAGCTGTTTAATAGCCTTGGGCTGATCGCCTGTGGGTTCAAAAGGAGCTTTGACTAAAAAATTTTTCATACAGCTTTGCAACAGCTTTAACCTATTTAATAGTAGCGAATAGTGTCGCCTTGCAGTTTTTTACCCTTAATGGGAATCTCACTCTAAAGAAAGAAAAACATTTGAAAAACAGTACAATATATATTTATCTTTACAATACTTAACGCTTAACATTGACTTATGTCTCATCTTTAAAGATACTTATACCTATAGAAGGTTTTTTAAAGTTACACTTAATGAATAAAAGTAAATTTTTAGTTTACTCAAGCATACTTAAATTCATTTATTTATCAGAGGCATTAATTTATGACCGTCAGTAGTAATGGTAGACAAGCCAGTACTCGGCAAAAGAAAGCCAAGACTGAAGAGGAAACCAGTACAAAAGTAGAAAATATCAAAGGTGAAAGCGTGAGTACAGAAAATAAAGAGAATACTACATTGAAAACTGCAAAAGAAGATACTTCTAAGCAAGAAGTAACCGGAACTCTTGCTGTTTCTGGTTCTCGCCCTATAGCGTCTAGCGATTTGGATGTTGCACAAACAATGATGGTTTCCGGGAAACGTCCTATTAGTAGCAGCGATTTACAAATAGTTGAGACAGTTAATATCATGGGAATTCGTCCCATTGCAGCAAATAAGATGCAAGTTACCGACACAATCAATTTATCTGGAATTCGTCCTATTGCTAAGAGCGGTTTGGTTGTTTCGGAAACCTATTCTGTAATGGGTAATCGTCCAGTCGCATCTAACGAAATTGATGATAGTTTTTCTTTGATGGGTTTCTTAGATTAGATTTTAAAGGATATTAAGTTTTAATACAGATTTTGTTAGAGACGTAGCAATGCTAGGTCTCTATATTATTATGGATAAATATTAAAAAAATCCCTCCGCTAAATAAAAGGAGGGGTATCAGGTGATGGGAATATTTATTAACAAATATTTATTAACAAATTTATTAACAAATTTATTAACAAAATACTTATTAAGGATTAGTTAAGAAGCCTTGGGTAATATTTCTTCGGGACGCTTACTGTTGCGAATACCTTCAATGGCTTCTTTGTAATTATTGGCTTTAAATACCGCAGAACCAGCAACAATTGCATTTGCACCAGCTTCTAAAACTTGCCAGGTATTGTTGACTTTAAGTCCGCCGTCAACTTCAATCCAAGGATCGAGTCCTCGTTCGTCACACATTTGACGTAACTTGCGGATTTTGGGTACAACTCCAGGAATAAAGCTTTGACCACCGAAACCGGGGTTAACACTCATTATTAGCACTAAATCGCACAAATCTAAACAGTAATCGATCAAATCCAAAGGAGTTCCTGGATTTAATACAACTCCTGCCTTCTTACCAAGTTCCTTAATTTGTCCTAAAGTCCGGTGTAAATGAGGAGAAGCATTATGCTCGCAATGAACGTAAATGTGATCTGCTCCGGCTTTAGCAAAATCCTCTACATACTTTTCTGGTTCCACAATCATCAAGTGGACATCCAAAGGCTTCTGAGTTACCGGACGAAGAGCCTTCACTACCAGAGGACCTATCGTTATATTAGGTACAAAACGACCATCCATTACATCAACGTGAATCCAATCTGCTCCAGCTTCGTCTACAGCCCGAACTTCTTCTCCGAGACGGCTAAAATCTGCTGATAGTATAGATGGAGCGATAACAATGGGTTTTTTAGACTGTTTATTGGTCATGGCTAGTGGGTCTTAAAGCGTCCTCTTCTGTAGGCATTGTAACAAAATATTGCAATTTTAATAATAAAAAAATGAAAGTTTTTCAGGGGTTGGGAATTGGCCATAGAGAAAATGGGGAGATTGGGAGATCGGGAATGAGGAGAAATTTAAATTTCATTATCCTAATTACTGTAGAGACTTCGTAGGGCTACATATCTATAATTATTCACTATTAACAACTAGCTATTTAAATGAGAAAATTAACCTGGGTGATTTGGGGATTGAGTGCTTCGTGCTTGAGTGTGGTGCCGGTATTTGCTTTGACTACTTCTGTGGGTAGTGGAGGTATTGATGCTTTAAAGCTACATAAACCACCGTATAATTTATCTGGTCGGAAAATTGCTCTTGGTCAAGTAGAAATTGGTCGTCCTGGTCGATTTGGAGTTGATAAATCTGTTTCCAAAAATCGTTCTATATCCTTGGCGGGTGTTTTTCAACGCAATCAACCTGCTAAATCTAATAAAGGAGTTGACCCTCATGCCTATAATGTTGCTGGTGTGATGGTTAGCAATGATAAAGGATTTCGCGGTGTTGCTCCCCGAGCACGTTTGTATTCTTCCGCTGTTGGTTCCACCAAGGGTATGGGGCAACCAGAAGAATGTCTATCGGCACAACATATTGCTTTACAAAATGGCAATGATGTGCGTGCAATTAATTTTAGCTTTGGCGAACCTCTAAGTCGAGATCCTAGACCGGAACCTGTTTTAGATGGTAAAGCTTTACTTACATTATGCGTTGATTGGTCAAGTCGCGTTCATAATGTTTTATATGCCATCGCAGGTAATCAAGGTAAGGGTGGTATTCCCATTCCTACAGATAATTTTAATGGAATAAACGTTGCTTTTTCTTCTCGCCGAGGAGAGATTTTTAGAAAGCTTGATGTCTCCAATTTGGTGGCTATTAACCAGTCTATGACTGCACGTTTATCTGGCAAGGAGCTTAATTTAGGGCCGCGTCGTACTATCAATCTAGTTGCACCTGGAAATAATATTCGTTTGCTTAATCCTGATGGGCGGATAAAAAAGGTTACCGGTACTAGTTTTGCTACGCCTCACCTTACTGGAACAGTTGCTTTATTACAAGAATTTGGCGATCGCACTCTGCAAAAAGCGAAAAAATCAAGAGGTAAACAAAAACTTGCTTGGAGTATTGATTCTCGTCGTCATGAAGTCATGAAAGCTGTTTTACTTAATTCAGCGGAGAAGATTAAAGATAATGGAAATGGCTTAAAGTTGGGAATGACTCGCACTGTAATTGATAAACAAAACAAAGATTGGTTAACTTCTGATGCTTATAAAGATAAAGCAATTCCTTTACATACCCAAATGGGAACCGGACATTTAAATGCTTTTCGTGCTTACCAACAATTTAGTGCTGGGCAATGGAGTTCATCCCAACCAGTACCGGCTATTGGTTGGGATTATCGGGCAATTTTTGCCGGAGCTTCTGCGGAATATGCTTTACAAAAACCTTTACGAAAAGGAAGTTTTGTTGCTGTTACTTTAGCTTGGGATAGGCTAGTTGAACTCCGCGATACTAACAAAAATGGTCAATATGATAAAGGTGAAATTTTTCGCGATCGCGGTTTAAATAATCTCGATTTATATTTAGTAAAAGCCGATGCGAAAGTTTCAGATAATCGCAGTACTTGTGCTTCTGTTAGCCGAGTTGATAGTGTAGAACATATTTTTTGTCCTGTACCCAAGGATGGTAATTATAAAATCCGTGTCAAGTTTAAAAATAGTATTAACAAACCAACTCAACATTATGCTCTAGCTTGGTGGACAGCATCTAATAATTAATAAATATAAATAATTAGTTTATTTTTATTAGTTTAGTTTTATTTATTTTGTTGAACAAACAGTATGCAAAATACCCTTTTTTGGCAGTATCTCAATTCTTCAAAAACATTATCTTTATTAAACGCAAAGGCACGGGGAGGGAAACCCAGAGGAATACCCCAAGTAAATAAATTTTCAAATTTGAGATGCTCTTATTTAATTGAAAGCAATAATCCACCATCTTCCGAGCAACTCTTATACCATTTCTTCATAAAGATGCGCCCCTCTTTAGCCACCCCACCGGTTGGCTTTG
>DESS01000013.1:0-1524 GCA_002361335.1 Richelia sp. UBA3308 | reverse complement strand
TTGTAGTGGTAGCTCCACTCTTGTAGAGTGAGAGCGATTAAGCGCAGCCTCATACAGAATTGGTATTAGAAGCTCTTCTAGCACGATATCGAGTCAAATAAGTAATTCAACAAGCTTACCAAGAAAAACCTATACCTCAAAAACTAGCTCGCGAAATTATTGCTTTAGACAACAAATTATATCAATTCCGGTTACACCAGAATGATTAAAAATATAACTGAAAAACCTCTGTGTTCCGAGGCAGTTACCTCTGTGCCACGAGGCTGAAAAAATATATAATCCCGATGCCAACGGATTTGATATTAAATAAATATCCGCTGGATTTAAATAAAGATAATCAGTCAAGACTGTGGAAAGATAGCTTAAAACGTCAAAATTTTTGGTGGTGGGAACCCAAACCTGCTATGTTGGCTAGTTACTATTTATTTGACTTCATTTTACCCGCTTGGGACTGCAAGTCCCAGTCTAATACCAGAAGTCTATTAAAATGCACTGAAAATATAACCAGATTACAATTGTATTATTTTTTTACAATGCAGTTGATAATTTAGATAATTACCCGTAAAATGCAAGAAATATATAAATATATATATATAAATAAATCAAGAAATCTTTTAGCCCACTTCCGTGAACTTTGTTTATATAACCCTACTCTTATAGAGTGTGGGATTAAATATTTTTAAAACAATATTTATTATAAAGACATTTATAAAAAAAATACTTCCAAGTAGACTCTGTATTACAACATCTCTTTTCGATAAATATCATTCCAGATTTCTGAATTTTTCAGAATTACTTCTAACTTCTTAAAGAAAACTTTGTATGAAAGTAAAGAAAGTATAAACTATAACTTTGTATGAGAAAAAACCCGGATAGAGAATAAATTCTAATGGAGTCTAATATGTGGAAATTAATTCGCTCCTCCTTCACTCAATCCATTTATGCGGAGTGGAAGAAATGCTATTCACCAAATCTAATTCATCTACCGATGTTCAGACATTCATCGGTAAATTAACGCAGCTTGATTTAGGACCGATTGCCTATAGACTATTACATTCTAATGAAGACAAATGGAACTTAGAACAAACAAAGCGAGGAATTTATCAGTATTATTTATTTTTGATACTAGTTTATCTTTACCCTAACACTCAACTTGTCCCAAGTCAAGAAATTGATCGGGTATGGCATTATCACATTACGGATACTATGAAATATGCCGAAGATTGTGAAATGTTATTTGGTCGATTTATTCATCATTTCCCTTACCTTGGCAAGGGGGGAAAGATGGATAGAGATAATTTACACAAAGCTTTTGAAAAAACAGAAGTGCTTTTTCAAGAACACTTTGGAACCAGTATGAAAATTTTGAATCAGCCAAGCATTGCGGCAGACTGTCAACCTATTGGTAGGATAACACAACTTATTCGACCGCGTGTGGATATCGGTGAAGTTTTTAGCTCAAACAAAAAGAAGCCCCACATCTGACCTGAAAGGCAGTGTGGGATGAATTTTTGGGCAATGACG
>DESS01000404.1:42549-43246 GCA_002361335.1 Richelia sp. UBA3308 | reverse complement strand
GCGAAATTGTCACCCCCTGAAGGGGATAACGTCACTGCTGTAATTGCTTCAGAAACAGCAGCAGGTATTCTAATTGAATCTGGTGTTGCTTTCAACGGTACTATAACTAATGACGGTACCATCAGGGGTGGTAACGGTTTCGCTATTGATGCAACTTCCAAGGGAGAAATCGAGGTTATTAACAACGGTACTTTAGAGGGTGTGGTTCAACTAGGTGAAGGTAACGATAATTTCCTGAGTAATTCATCTGTTGGTATTCAAGTTGACAGTGGTGCTGGTAATGACACCATTACAGGTGGTTCCGGCGATGATACCCTCGTTGGTGCTGCCGGTAACGATATACTAACCGGTAACGGAGGAAGTGATACTTTTGTATTCTCTAGGGGTTCCGATCTAGATATTATCCAAAACTTTGAAGCGTCTAATGATTTAATTGATGTCAGTGCATTATTCGGTAATATTGACCAGATTTTAGGTGCGGATGGTGCTGCAAGTCAAAACGGTAATGACACCCTGATTGATTTAGGTAATAACGATTTAGTTACCTTGGTGAATGTCAATGTAGATATCCTAAGTGAGAGTAACTTTGTGCTTGGCTAAAAATAATGCTTTTTAATTGAGTTGAAAACGGATTGAAATCCTCTCTAAACTTCTCCCCCAAACAGGGGAGAGGCTTTTAACTAAAACATATGGGTTT